>NZ_JAMQOQ010000011.1 GCF_031624635.1 Halogeometricum sp. S3BR5-2
TCCTCGGCGAGATTCGTTCGGGTATCGACCTTGTTCGGGAGCACGAGCGCGAGCTCGATGTCGACGGCGAAATTGTCGGCAATCTTCCCGAGGTCGCGGCGTAGCGCATCAGCCTGCTCAGCCTCGAACGGCCCCATCTCGACGGGCGTGATGACGTGACGGGCGGCCCACAGTCCGTTGTAGGCGACGTTATTCGTCATTCCCGGGAGGTCAACCAAGACGACGTCATAGCCGAGCGGGTCGACGTACTCGTCGAGGAACTGTTCGAGACGACTGTAGCGCTCGCGGGCATCGTCGATATTCCCGAGTTCGGCGTCGAGGGTGTCGAGGCCGGGATGGGCCGGGATGAGGTCCGGTCCCTCAGCAGTCGGAACGACGAGATCAGCAAGAGTGTCATCGCCCAGCTTCTCGGCGATCGTGCCCCAGGCGTCGTCGAAGACCGTGCTGATATTCGGCCATGCCTCGTCGGCCTCGATCCGCGCCTGGTAGTCCCCCCAGACGCCGAAGTGCTTCGCGAGATCGCCCTGCTTCCCGGCGAGATCAACGAGCAGGACCTCGTGGCCCAGCTCCTCGAGGGCGACGCCGAGGTGGGCGACGGTCGTCGTCTTCCCGGTACCGCCTTTGTCGAGAAACGCGGCGGCGCGCAGTGTATCGCTCATCGTGGTGTCCTATAGTATCTCCTATAGTGAAGCCTGTAGGCTTAAAACTACGTCAGACACTGGTGCTCTATCCACTATAGCTAATCCTATAGAATATTGGAGTCCTCCTTTTAGTACCGTTCAAGACGTGAGGTGGGAGCAAGGCGTTTCGATCGCCGAGAAAAATTTATACAATCGTATAGACTACGTGGAGGTATGAGCAGTGACCGACAGTCTGTTCCGGTCTCCCTCCCACCGGAACTCGTCGAACGTCTCGACAGACTCGTTGAGGACGGCGTCTTCGGGTCACGATCGGAGGCGCTCCGATACGGCGCTCGGCTCGTCGTTCGTGAAGAGCACCTGGAACGCCTCCACGAACAGGCGGACAGCGAAGCGCGGAAAGACGTCGAAGAGCGGCTGGATCGAAAGCGTGTATCTTGACCTCGACGTCATTCTCGCGGAGCTGAAGGCCGATGACTGGCTGGCGAGTGACGTCGATATCGACTCGATCGAGGAACCGAAGACGTCGGTCGCGACGGGAATCGAACTACAGTACGTGATGGAAGGCGAGTGGGAGCGTGACCGCGTCGTCCGAGCACACCAAGAGATCGCTAGTCAAAATATCGAGCTGGTTCCGCTGACGAGTGACGCCCTGGACGCCGCTGCCGACCTCCGAGCACAGCACGACGCACTGAATGTCTTCGATGGAGTGCATCTTGGCAGTGCGGCTATCCTCGACGAGCCAATCGTCTCGACGGATACGCTGTTCCCCGAGATCCCAGAAATCGAGCATATCGACCCGCGCGATCTCGAATAGGGGACCAGACCGGGACGAAACCGGTCACACTCGTAGGCAGCGCGAAACGAGTGCGAACGCTAGTTTGTGGTGTTATAATTTCCTATAGGAATTGCTATAGCCGGTCAGAGAAACGAGATAGTCGCAGACGAGATTCGGAGCCCAGTTATTTTGTGCCGGTCAGGAGGATTGGGGATATGGATTACCTCGATGCAGTCGTTGAAGCGACAGGTGAACACGATAGCGCACTACGGGAGGTTCTCCAAGAGGACCACGACGAAGAAGAAGTTCGAGAATTTCTCTCTGATGCGATCCGCTCGAAAATCCGTCGCGATTTCGTCGCCTCCCGACTCAAGCAAACCGTGGAGGACACTGCTACAGTCCCGGATTTAGACGATCCACCGGAGCTGCCCGAGAGATCCGATGAGGAGCCTATTCTGGTTCGTAAATACCTCGATCTCTCGAAGTTCGTTTCGTTGCTACAGGACGGGATTTGGTTCAGCCGACTCGACAATTTCGACGATGATTATGAAGGAAGGGTCTCCGATAAGACGGTCCGACATCGATTTGATAAGTGGGAGTACCTCGAATTCGAAGACGACCCACCGCCGTACGATCTGCGACAGATGTACGCGGCAGAAGACGAAATCCTCCGAAAGCAATCCTTTGTGTCCTGTTGGCGGTACGGCGGGGAGGAATCAGCTGTCTTCTGGAACGCCTACATTAATGATGGAAATGGGGTCGCCGTCGAGACAACTCTGAATACCCTTTCCTCAGCAATGGAACGGGCCGACCGGGAGGTCCTGATCGGGAAAGTCAACTACAGAGAATACAAGGGGAGTGACGAGCGGTTCGCAGCAAATGGCGTCGACCGAGTATTCCACAAGCGTATCGCCTTCGGGGATGAGAAAGAGTTGCGCCTCTTAGCGAGACAGGAGCTCAACGATCTGGATCTGGAGGTGAGTGAAACCGGGGATATCGATATGGAACTCGAGGCGGATCCGGGTTTCAATCTAAAAGTCGATCCAGAAGACCTGATCGAGCGCATCATCCTCCCGCCCGATATCAACGATCGTCAGCTGACGCAGGTCGTCCAACTGATGGAGTATCACGACATCACGGCAGAAATCTGGCGGTCGATGTTAGATGTGAGCCCCGGTACGACAGCTCCAATACAGGTGACGGGCGACGATGCTGGGAAGATTGCTCGAGATGATATGAGACACGCTCGACTCGTGGACAAATCCGAGTACTGGTAAATCGAGGAAACCACATACCTGACTGGCAGATAGTGGTCCAGTCTCGACCTCAGAGGCCACTATTGGAAACGCTATAGGAAATTCTATAGGTGGAGATTACTATCCTTCCACACTCAGACCGTCTTCAGCTAAAGACACTCCAAACTCGGAGAGCCGATAGCGGTGGGCAGGGCTTCGGAAGATAACTCGTCCATAGTCATCGCCCTTGTCGATGTCTTCACTCTCTTCAATCGCGTCAACAGCCTGGTTCAGTTTCGCCAGTCGATCCCCCTCACGGAGATGAGGCTCGACATCTTCCGGTGGGATTTCAAATTCTTCTGCCAAGATTGACCGGATCGTTCGACCGGCGCCATCCGCGATAACGACCCTGTCCCCGGGCTGTCCATCATCCATCGGCACAATCCGATCGTCCATGTGGGCCACCATATGGTCGATGAGACGCTCGATTTCCTCGTCAACCGTCTCCTCAACCTCGCCGTTGATGATCTGATCCCGTCGTTCGCTGATGACGTACGTCGACGGACCAGGCGGCTGGAACTCCTCGAGGATATCGAGGTCCACAAGATGGTTCAGCACCGTTCGCGACGAATACTCGAATGCCAGCTGTTCCGCGATTTCGTTTCGAGTCAGCCCCTCGTGATCAGGCCCGATCCCGTCCTCATACAGAGCGGTAGCTACGGAAACCTGGTCACCAACGCTGTGAGTGTTCGCCTTCTGGTCTCGAATGTAGGCAGCAAGCGCATCGCTGCCGGTCAGTTCCTCATCCTCACTCTCATCCCCTGGGCGTGGAGCTTGCGCGTATTTGTCAATTTCATCCGTCGTTTCCAGCCTCTCGTACATATCCTGCAACGTGCCCTCAGCCCCAAGCAACCCCATCTCATCCAATAGGTTGCGACCGACGTCGGTGAGCCCGTAGAAGCGCCATGGCAGATCACGCTTGCGCTGATCCTTCGGAAGCGTTCGCTCCGCCACGATCCCGTGCTCGATCAGCACCTCGAGATGTTCGCGGATGGTACTCTTGCTCTTGCTCGGGTTCACGTAGTCGAGCTCTTTGAGCGTGGGGAGCTGCTGCGGATGAGAGAGAATATTCTGAATCAGGACAAACCGCGTCTCTTGCGTAACGACGTTCAGGCGCTGTCGCTGGTTCTCAACCGTACTGTCGATTGCATCGGTCGTGTCGGGCTGATCCCGATGCGTCGTGTTGTGGGCCATAGTTTTGAGGGACAGCTACAGTCGATTGGGCACCTGCTGTAGCTATCGCTGTGGTGTCGTACTCCCGTCCGTGACAGAGGATGGGAGCAACGAAATACCGGTCTGGGGCAGGGTAGCCGACCAGTATCGATCGGTGCTGGTTGTGTTGCTTGTGTTCACGCTAGCGTATAGTCGCCGGCGCTATAAATGCTTCGGCGGAAACCATATTGGTCTAAACCGTTGTGGTCGAAAGGGTTTTAATTCGGGCGCGCGAACGCGTTGGTAATGCCGGACAGCTCCTCGGAGAGCGACCTCGAGGCCCGAGCTCAACGGCATCACTACCGGTCGTTAACGCCGGAGGAGTACGAGGGCCTCAATCACTTTCGAGCCGACTGGGCAGATATCGCTGCAGAGGCCGATAACCGATTTTTCATATTGGGGAGTTTCGCCGAGGACAACGTCGACCGCGTGAACCAGCTCAAGGACCACATTAACCAAGAGACGGGCGACGACGCCGTCGCCTACCGAATGGACGACTTTCTCCCCGATACCGATCTCGTTCTCCACCCGATTCTCAAATTCAAGCTCATCGCTGACGACTCACACCACATCCTCGGCGTCTGTGAACACGACCAGGGCGGCGCACTCATCGAACACGGACTCCTGATCGAATCGCGGTCGTATATCGACAAAACACATATCCTGAAGCGAACTTACCCACCCGAGCGCGAGAAAGAGCAGTACAGCTGGATGCAGACCTTCGGCGTCTTCGAGATCTTCGAGTACTACGACCAGCTCTACGAGTGGGAAACAGTGCCAGAATACGAACAGCAGATCGAAGACCTCGTTGAGGACCTTCTGTGAGAAAGTCTCGCGGAGTAGCTACTCAGAGACCGGCCCTTTGTACTCCCAGTCGAGACTGTCTCCCTGTCGACGGACAATGTACTTGTAGGGGCCATGCAGTGCGCCAGACTGGCACTTACAGTTGTCTTTGCCACAGCTGACCTTCTTGATCACCACGGTCCCCCCGCTCGATTCCTCGACGGCTTCGATTGACTCACCCTCGCCGGCGTCAATATCTTCGACAGCGACGTCCTGGCGGTACTCAAGGAGATCGTCAATCCAGTCCTGGAGGGCGCGTAAGTCTGCGTCGTCTTGCTTCGGGACGCCCTCGGCGAGATACTGGGGGAGCGAATCGGGAGCCGGCGGTCGAGGGGCCATTGTCTTACCAAACAATAAGAGCTATTGAAGAATAAATGTTTGGTAAGATTTAGGAACTACCTCCCACCGTTTTCGAAGCTATTGATCGAGATGGCGATACGCTCAGCACTTTTGGAGATGTCACGCGAGGCAGACAGCCCCACGCCACGAGTGTTATCAGACGAAATTTATGAAATGGTGGGGGGTAGTCCCCAGAAGAGCAGAGGAGTTCGCCAGGTATCGCCGAAATTGCTGAAACGGTGGGGGGTGTTGGGTAGGCGAACAGGGAGTCGAAAGTCACCCAGCAACAGGACTACGCATTCGGTCGATCAGCACTGATATGCTCGAAATCGATATCCGCGAATCGAGCTGTATCCTTGAGAACTTCGACAGCTATCTCGGTGTCGACCTGGAGCTGGTACTCCCATGCCGGACCACCAATCGAGCCTGCAGTCACCTTTTCACCGTCGGCGATACCCTGCATATCGAGTTCACGGAGATGGTCTTTGAACCGTCGCTGACCGAGTTTGTCGGCATCGATTCGTGAGGCGACACTCTTGTACACGCCGTAGATCGGTTTGGCTCGGACGGGAGCATCCCCCGAAAGTTCCAGGGCAGTGAGCGCGGCAAGGGCAAGATGGGCTTGTGTCGTCATTTCACGCATAGCCTCGACGACGGCTTCTCGCTCAACGAGCGCCTGGGCTTCACGGGCGTGCTCCGCACCAACTTGGTCGTCACCGTGTTTATCCGCCAATTCGCCGGCTTTGCGGAGGTATTTGATCGCTTGACGGGCGTCGCCCGTATCTTGTGCCGAAAGTGCAGCGACGAGTGGTATCACGTCATCGGTCAGTACGCCACTCCGAAACAGATACTCCTGCCCGGATTGGTCGATTTCGACGACAGTTCCCTCCGGATCTCCATCGGCGTCGACTTCGTCGATCGGAGTCAGTTCGGTATCGCGAAACGCCTTCGCTGCCCGCCGGCGGAGGATCTGCTGGAGCTGCGTCGCATCATATGGTGAGAAGAGGACGGAATCGTCGTAGAGCGAACTCTTCACTTTCGGACTGAGATTATCCCGCCACTGGAGGTCGTTACTGATGCCGATGATGCTGGGGAAGACGTGGTCCTCAACGTAATCCTGCGCTCGAGCTCGGGGAAGACTGTAGAGAATCCGGTCGTCGTCTCCGAGCGTATCGATTTCGTCGAGGACGATGATGATCGTGCCACCGATCTCGTTCATCGCCTCGAACATCATGTCCATCACGACGTCGGTCGCGTAACCAGTCGGCCGGCTGTTGCCGGTGAGTTCCTGGTAGATGCGGGAAGCGGCCTTATATGACGTTGAGAGATCATGCGACTCACAGGAGACGTATGCCGTCGTGAGGTCCAGATGATCGGATTCTTCCTTGGCGTGGGCCTGCAGTTCCGAGAGTTTGGCTTTCGCAGCAGCAGTTTTCCCTTGACCGGCCTTCCCGTGGAGAAACACGTTGTTTGCACCGACTCCGCGGGCCGCGGGAGCCAGCGACATATGGAGGTCCTCCATCTCGTCAGTTCGTTCGGGGAGATCGTCGGGATGATATTCCTCACGAAGAACCTCTTCTCGTTGGAAAATAGGCGAGGTATTCGAGAACTGGGTCATATGCGGAACCCTCTGGGCAAGACGTAATAAAACCCCGGTTGCAGGAATGTCCTGAATGTCTTCAACGAGAGGTTCGAAACGAAATAGACGGACCACACCCACACCACCGTTTCAGCAATTCCCGTGGGAAAGGGTGGGGGCGGTTAGTTATGAGGTAAAGACACGATACCGTACGAAAACACGTTGTTCAGCCACTGAAACCTTCATTTCGTCCCGAATGAGGTCTCAGCAGCTACTATTATATATTATAACGTTTTCGTCTAGTAGTAGTAAGTGTAGTAGTAGAAGAGCCACTAGAACGGATTAGACGATAATACCTAACTCGTTTTGAGGCATTTATTACTATAACGCCTTCGCGAGACCTTCTTTGATATTTGGCCCTCTCCCTAATCTAGGTGAATTGCTGAAACGGTGGTGGGGGTCCCGAGATCATTCGTTACTATATTCGAGCTGTCCGGCTATCTAGCTCTCTGAGATCTCTTCGAGGATTATGGCTACCTCCCTGAGACGACCTCTTGATGACGTGCTGGTCTCTAGTCTTCCGAAATAACCATCCTCAGCCCTCCAAATCGAGTGTTGACCACTGTCTTGTCTTAAGTTACACACTCGCTCTAATCCTGGGGGAGATGTTCTTCGGGTTAGAATAATTCCTGAAACACTGGTGGGTGTCCTGTGGATTTGTTGGAGCTCGCTTCCCTCTGGCTCGGAACAGAATTCGTGAACCGATGGTGTCCCCGTGCTTGAGGTTCGTCATTCTGATCGACACTCACGCCAAATTGGTGAAACAGTGGTGGGTGTGTCTCCCATCTCAATTACTCAGCCTCTTACCAAATATAATGAACAGAATAGACGCGGATTGTTAGGTAAGATAACGAGGCTGAGATTGGATTGGACATCTCATGATCAATCTTTAGCAGATCGACCCGGCATCAGGATTCCATCGACCCGAGTCTCTCCCGGTCGACGTTGATTCGGAGACGATACTCACTGTCATAGCGTCCCTGCTCGCCTCGGGTTGGGTCGAGCAGCGAGTACCCACTCGTGAATGACTTGAGGAGCGTCTCACGCGTCGGGAGGTCGATACCCAGCTCGTCTGCTAGGTAGACGATCCGCTTGGTCGCAGCGCCGTTGTCGAGTCGCTGGAGGTACTCACCGACCGTCGCCCACGAACAGTCCCGATCGTCCGCGGCGACCATCGCCTGTGCGAGTTCGCGGATGCCACCACAGAATTCGGGATGGTCGGCACAGTCAACCAGCGTCTTTTCCACGTCTGCGACGTTCACGGTGGTGCCCTCGATGGACGTCGGCTCGTTACCGAAGAATTTGCGCTCGGTGACCGTCACGACGCGATAGGGGACGCCGTGGATCTCCCGACTCTGGGCTCGTGTCGGGGTGACGACGTACACCGTCCGAGGGACTTGTTCGGTCAACCCGTGATGGCTGAGAGCACTGTAGTAGCCGACGTACATCGGATCGGCGACGTGCGAGGCGATGAGATACTCGTGCGTCGTATACAGACCCTCTTCACCGGCCGCGAGCGGGATGATGAGGTATCGACCGGGGAACAGTCGGTCCAGCCATCCTTTCTCAGTGAGCCGGGAGGCGATCTCTCGGGCGGTGTTCGGGGCGACCTCTAGGGTCGTCTCGATGTCGTCGACGGAGATGATCTGGTTGCCCGCGCCGGCGAGTCGTGAGAGAAGTCGGCTCTCACGGGTGGACAGTCCTTGTCGTATATTTTGCGTGTCTTGTGAGTCGTTCATCCCTGCACTTTAGACATAGACTATGAAAACGAGCGGGGCTTCAACATTGCTCATCCGCAATTTGGCTGGATAGAAGGCTTTCGCAGAAGAAGAATCTGAGACAGTCAGTACTGCTCGACGTCGATAACTTGTTTCGTCTCCCCATAAGCGAGATCCCCATTCCCGGAGACGACTGGCGCGTCTTACTTTGGTGTCTGGCTCAACGGGCAGAAGCCGGACTGAGATGACCTGTAGGCCGATGGGGCTTCAGTCAGAACGTCATTCTATTCGTTCGAGCATGGATCTCGTCTTCACGGCGCTTCTACAGAGGATGATTTAATTACGCACAGCGAACCATTACACAAGCAAAATGTCAAATTCAACTGACCCTGCTGCCGTGGCTCGCGATATTGAAACCGGTGACAAGGTACGATTCCATTTTGACGGGAGCTTCAGTACGCACCAGTATCAACCAAGCTCTCCGTTTGAAACTGAAGTCTCGCTATCGTTGTCTCTCCCTGACAGCGAAACAGAGAACCCGACGACTCGAATTGATGTTCAACCACCAGCTGGCGACCAGAAAGCTGACACCTACTTTTTTGAGCTTATCACACCCGCTACCAAGGATTCATTCGTCACTCCGCTCCGAGCGGAAAAGAAGGAAGACGGGCACAAATCTGAGTGGGGAATCAACGGCATCGAGCGGCTTGAGAACCTCTCCCAGCCATAATCCTGTTGCTCAATCCTTGGGCTGACGAGGTTCTCTCGATATCTTACCAAATCTTGGGGACAAAATAGCACAAATTGTTTGGTAAGAGCAGGAAGCGTTGGTTTATCGGATTACCATCTCAATCAGTCGATAATGGACGTGAATGAGGACCCTCCCTTTGTGAATTCTCCTGAACATCTCGACCCCTCTGAAGTCCATCGCCAAGATGAGAAACTCCAACGCGGGAATCACTCCCTCGCCCACTCCGACCACGATGAGATTCTCTCTTCTCTCCTTCAGACGATTCGCACGAATGGGACTCGCCGGACGCTAACACAGTTCTATGTCCACAATCTCCTTCGGATGAGTCTATTGCGGCACGGAGATCAAAGTCGCGCAACATCGAACCCGACTGGCCTAGAGCTCTCACCGGAGCAAGATCCTGGTCTCCCACCACGACTCGTCCAGTTCGGCGTCGGAATTACCCTCGAGACGGATACTGAAACGACCGATCCACAGTCGTTCGAGCAGATTGCGACATATCTCCTCGAACTCAAGAACTGGTACGCTCGGCAGGGTAGCTCACACCTTCCGCTCGACTCACCGATGGCGGATCCGTACTTCGGGATGGTGTGGCGTGAACTCACGACCCTGCGTCACGCAGATGGTTTTCAGATGCTCGAAAAAGCGTACCGGGCATACAAACCCTGGGAGCAGGAGATGGAGGAACTTCTCGGCTTTTCCATTGAGGATGCCGTCTACTATACCCGTGAACTCACGGACTGGATTACACCGAGATTAGAGGGACAGGATACGGAGGTCGCGAGGTGGTCGCCGTCACTGCTAGATTTCTCTCAGAAAGCGATTGAACTCACGGACGAGGCAGTTTGGGTGTCCGAAGAGACTCTTGTGGACTGGTGCGACGACAGCCCACGTTTCCAGAACTTCCTCGAACGGCTGGTCGTCGAACCGGGCACTGCTTCCGGATTTCGCACGCCGGTAGATGTGAATCCACTAGAGCGAGCGCCGTTCATTCGAACTGGTGATGAGTTCCTGCTTCCGCTTCCCCGTACCGTTCTCTATGCTCTCGCCAACACCTTCTACTACGATTTGATCGATTCGGAGTACCAGGGCGAATTTCAGCTACGGTTCGGTGATTGGCTCGAGGAGTGGACTGGGGACTGTCTCTCGAAGGTCTTCTCGAAAGACGATATCATCCGGAACTACACCTATGAGTACGACGGTGAGGAAGTAGAGGGTGATATACTGATCCTCCACGACGATGAACCCATCATAATCGAATGTAAGGGGAAGAAGCTCCGCGCTGAGACTCGGAAAGGAAACTTCGGGGGCATCGACGCGATCAAGGAAGACATCGAACGAGGGATCGGAGACGCGTACCACCAGGCTGATCGGCTGGTGACGGGCGTTCAATCCGGCCAGATTACTGAGATCGAAACGTCGGATGGGACGACGATCTGCTTGGAACCCTCCACTCTTGAGGATGCACATCGGTGGCTTGTACTTGGAGAATCGTATGGGTCAATCGCGACTCGTGACTTCGCGAAAATACTCGATATTACGCCTGTTCCGTACGTCTGCGATATCTATGACCTGCAGGTACTTGCCGAGGTCCTTGAGTCCCCGGAGCGACTTCTCCACTACGTCCGGCAACGAACTCGTCAAACGACGGTTCAACTCCGGCGTCCGGGTACTCAGTACGTGAACTCGAAAACGTTCAGTTCTGATGAGATCGACTACCTAGCCGTCTACAAGCGCAACGGCTGGGAGTTCCCGCCGGGGGCTCAACGCATCACTGGGGCTGGAGATAACCTTCGAGAAGATGCCATCGATTCGATAATGGATAGCGGGGAGTTTCAATTCACATTCTAATTGCTTGGCCTCGACGATCTGGTGTTGGGTGTGTCTTACCAAACTACTGTTCAGTACTCGCCGCTAATGTTTGGTAAGAAACGGGTGGATTTCCAGGAGAAGCCTTGGAAATGGTGGAGGTAGCAAAGCATCTGGAACACCGGAATGGTCGTATCAAGGGCTCTCTTACGTACTCACACAAACCCATACAAACCCACGAAAAATATAAATGCTCATAGAGCATGGTGATGGGTACGAGGGGATACAAAGGGTGAATATCGTAATAGACGTGCCCGATTCACTCGTCGGCCGGATGAAACGCGCTGTCGCTGCGGGCAACTACGATGACCCACAGGAGTTCGTTCGGACGGCGATCGAGAATCAAATCCAGCTCGAAGAGGAGGAGACTTCCCAGGAGGTCAAATCACTCGACGAAGCCCTCAATTCTGTAGAGCCAGAGTCCGAAATAGAAGCATCGCCTGAGGAGACCCAGCCCGACGATTCGGCTCACGAACAGGCGCAAGAGCGCCAGTCCGACGATGCTGCGCCGGCTGATCGGACGAACGAGACAACGCTGTCGCTGGCTCGACGCCAGTACGACGACATTCCGACAGTCGCACCGCCCGACGAGTCGCGGTTGGACAAAGGTCCTCTCTGGGGACAGTACAATCGTATTTTCCCCGTCAAGCTGGTCGTTCGGGGATTAGCGAATGCTTTGCTGGACTCGTCCGAGGAGGGGCCCCCCGACGGTCCGTGGCTTGATCTCCAGCCGTTTCAGCGACGCGCCGCGAGGACGGCTCGGAAGATCGGGACTGAAATCGCAACTCACGATGAGCGAGCAGGGCGCAAACGAGGTGAGAAGCTTGCTGCCGCGTTGCCCACGGGCGATGATCCCGACAAATCGATGGATCGATTCGAGACGCATTTCATCGGACGCGTCGAGCACGACGATGAATTAACTGGGGCACTACCGCACCTGTCCTTCGTCGACATCGTTCGAGAAAGCCCCCAGCAGATCGGGCTCACGGACGCTGGCCAGGAATTTGCAAGCCTCTCGAACCCACTTCTCGACGACGGCGTCGACGCCGACACGTCCCTCTCACAGAAGGAGCGACAGTTCTACATCTCGCATGTACGGGATGTGCGAGAAGAAGAATACACGGCGATGCAAAAGGTCGCTCAAGCAATCGAAGAGGGCGATAACCGGCCAACGTCGCTGACCGAGCGGGTAGCTTATCTGAATCCGGAGTGGTCGAATTCGCAGGCTGAGACGATTCGCTCTGGCCTCACGAGTCGAATGTACGAGCTGGGGCTGGTCGACCGGAGCCAAGTCGGTCAGCGGGGTATTGCTTATGAACTAACAGCTGCTGGCGAGACGTTCCGATCCAACGACACAGAATCCACACAACCTCATTAGACTAACACCAATGGCCGATAACGAGACATCCACCCCCGAATCGACGATCGACGCGCTGAGTCCTGGTGATGAGTGGCCGTTCCACTATCGTGGCTACGGGCTGAGCATAAACCAGGACGGCGACATCTGGTGGCAGGCGTATAACGGAACCGACCGTTTCGACCTGGAGCCGGTACCATCCGGCCTCGTCACTGAGTTGCTTGAGCTGAAACGGAGCGGTGGCGCTCTCCGTGTTACCGAAGGCGGAGCCGTTATCACGCGAATCGAGACCGGAGACGGCAGTTCAGACGCGTACAAGACCGTGTACGTCGGTCAAATGGACCTCGACGGCCGGCTCGTCCCCCGTGATGAGCCGGGGCACGCCGTCCCGATCAGTCCGAACGGACTCGATCCCGGTGACCTCTGGAAGAGCGTCTATGATGGAGCGACGTACTCGTTCAGTGGCGAGCGGTTCTGGTGGCAGGACGGCGAAACGAAGCTTCGGCACTCATTTGCCGATACGTTGCCCAGAGAGATCACCGACGAGCTGAAACGGCTTCGGATGAACGGCGGTCGGTTCGTGATCACGCCCTGTGGTGACGTCGTCACGCAGATCCCCAACGAGAAAACGCCTCCCGATATCCGAGCGCAATTCCGGGACCTGTCTCGCCCGGTGAAACGGTTCCTCCAGCTTCGGCGCGACCGCGGCAACGTCGATATGGTCCCCGTCTACGTTGGCCATCTCTCCGCTGACGAGCGGCCGATCGAAGTCGAGGAGCCGACCCGGCTGACCGATCCGCTCTCTGAGCAAGAGGAAGCCTCGTTAGAGGCCTGGGTCGCCGCGATGGGGTCCTACGAAGAGAGCGATCTCTCAGAAGACGACCACCGCCGCGATGATCGAGGAGAGGGGTCACGATGAGTGCCGACGGAAATGGGGTTCTCCGGGAGGAACCGACCCAGGTTCCAACCATCAATCGTCGGCAGCTGACGGTTGAACCCGGGCATCCGTGGCCCTCCGCATACCGCGGTTCGAAATACAGTATCGTTTCGTCCCGGAAGTTCGGTGATGTGGCCCAGTGGAGCCATATGGGTGATATCCAGGCGATGACTGAACTTCCTCGAGGTCTCCAGTCTGCGATAGCCTCTCTCGGGAAAACGAACGGGTACGGCAGTTTCCGGCTAACTGCATCCGGAGAAGTACTCACAAAAGTTCCCGCAACCCAGTACCAACGAGTCGACCAAGCCCGGGCCAACCGAGGGCACATTCCAGTTTATGTCGGCCAACTCAATGGGGACTTCGACTTCAAAGAGTTCTCCAATAATCCCTCGCCGCCAAGTACTGCTGGAGACGTGAGCGTTTGGACTGGTATTCCGTTTCGTACTCACGGAGAAGTGTGGTCGGTCTGTACTGATGATGTGCTTCGGTGGAGATGGCAGGACTACGAATTTGAATCCGCTTTCGACCACCCTGAACTCGTTACGACGTATAAATCACTTCGTCCTGAGGGCGGTATCATTTATATTAACGAACATGGTCACGTTTGGGGGAATATCGATCGAGACACCGTTCCGTCGGGTGAACAGAGCCGCATCCGCGACGCGTTCAATGAGTGGAAACGAACAGCATCGAACGCTCAACAGCGCCTGGTGACACGCCGGCTAAATCGTACAGAGAGTGAAGCAGCCCCTAATGGTCTCCTCCCCGTGTATCTCGGTCATATCTCACAGTTCGACGGAGGGGTCGTTCCGAAACCAGTGGTCACTGACAACAGCTACTTCGGAGACAGTGCGATGGACCCAGATCAGTAGCGCACCTCAAATAATGACTGCCGACTAATATCATGGGACGGCGTTTTCCAACACCGATCTTCGGGATTGAACGCGGACCGGAATGGGTGCCGACACTGGTAGAGATCGCTATCGAGAACGACGACGAACTCACTCGAGATCAGTTCGAGGAGCGCTGTCGTGAGCGCTTGCGCAAACCCGACGGCAGCCGGTATTCGCCGAGTTACATCGAACGAACGCTTTCGACGTTCATCCAGATGGGAGTCCTCAGAGAACGCGACGATAAGATCACTGTCTGGGAGTTCGCGCGCCGGTTCCACGACAGCGACATCGAGTATACGGAGCTCCTCTGGCGTGGCATCAAACAGAGCTGGGTTCTCCAAGGCAATTATCCAGAAGGAATTGAGGGGCTCCGGGATGCGCATTACGTCGTTCGACACGCTGATCGGCCATTACAAGCGGGCGAGATTCGTGAACGGCTGACCGACAACTTCGGATACGAGTACAACGATGCTGGGATTCGCGGCTATCCGGAACTGTTGACCCAGCTCGGTGCGCTCCGAGAAACCGACGACGGCTACGTTCCTGGCCCCAGATCGAGCACTTACGAGAGTCGGTGGCGGGATGTCGACATCTTCCACAACCTCGAACGGTGGATCCATCATCGTGGTCCGACATTCGATGTCCCTGCTGCAGACATCAAACAGGCGCTCGTAAAGTACTACATGTACCGGGAATCCGGGGGGTGGGGACGACACCGCAGCCTGTACAACCGCTTCCTCGACGATTATGTTCGTGAGACCTCGCGAGAGAGCGACGTGGCTCATCCCCAGATTCATCTGTCCGAAGCATACCAGGAGGATGAACGGGATCGGAAGAGTATAAGAAAGCAGATCAAAGCGAAATTCGATGATATCGACGGCCGCGATCTCGCCGGACTCTATGCCGAGACACTCGAGGACATCCTCGCTGCCGAGACCGAGGCGGAAGCCAAGGACCTCCTCTCAGCGGCGAGCCCTGGGATCTCCCGCCGGGACGTCAGAAATGCGTTTGACGAGGAGAGAGAACCGTACACGTTCCCTGCTGGATTTTCGCTCTACGACTGGCAGTCTGAGGCGATTCACGCGTGGTTCGACAACGAGGCCAGCCCATCTGAACGCGGTATCGCGCAGGTGGTGACGGGGGCCGGTAAAACGGTGATGGCGCTTGGTGCCATCGACGAGTGGCTGGACAAGCATCCCGACGGCGTCGTCACGGTTGTTGTGCCGACGAAGGTGTTGATGCACCAGTGGCTCCGCGAGTTCCTCGAGAAATTGAACGTCCCTCCGTCGGAGATCGGCTGGGCGGGAGGAGGCCACAAAGACGATCATAGTGACCGTCGCATCATCGTGAGCATCGTCAACTCCGCTGTCAAGGACGATTTCTTGGCCCAGTCGCTCGACGCTGCCGATACTGATGAGCACCTCTTGGTCGCCGATGAGTGCCACCGGTATACGGGAGACGTCCACTCGAAAGTCCTCGAATATTCCAACACTGCGACGATGGGGCTGTCTGCGACACCGCTGTCGACGATCGATCCGGAGAACGACGAACTCACCGACGACGACGAGTTCCTCCTCGAGAACTTGGGCTCGCTTTTCTACAGGCTGAGTTACGACGAGGGGGTTGACCGCGGCCTCATCTCCGAGTTCACCATCAACTACGTCGGCTTCGAGCTAACGCCGGCCGAACGTCACACCTACGAACAGTTCTCGAAGAAGGTGTCATCCGCTGTTCGGGATATCGAAGCGCGCCACGGCCACCGACTCGCCGAATTGCGGGGAAACTATTCACAGAATCTGCAGACGATTCGCGAGTCGACGGACTCGGCGACGCCGGCGATTGCCGACTTCTTCGAGTACACGAAACGGCGGCGTGAGCTGATCGCCGAGGCGGTCTCCCGACAAGCGATCACGCACCGCCTCCTCGAAGACGCAATCGAAGAGGACAAGAAGACGATCGTATTCCAGGAACGAATCAAACACTTGGAGCAGATGGTTGCCCCATACGATCAGCGGGATGAGAAGACCCAAACGGGCAAGTATGGCTCGAAGGAGAGCGAACGGGCGAGTCTCTACCAGCAGTACGAGGACGAACTCGACGATATCAATCGCGACCTCGAAAACCTGTTTTTCCGTCGCGATTACGCACCCGTGATGTACCACTCCGGGCACCGCAATTCGGAGTGGAACGAGTGGGGAATCGAATGGTTCCGGGACGAAGGGTTTGCGAACGTGATGCTGAGCGTCCAGGCTCTCAAGGAAGGGGTTGACGTCCCCTCGGCAGACGTCGGGATCATTCGCGTCTCGTCTGGAAACGTCCGTGATCGCATCCAGACCCTCGGGCGCATCCTGCGAACCGGACACGATCCGGACAAGCCCTCGACGCTGTACGTGCTCTATGCCCAGGATACAGTTGACGAACGAATCTTCGAGGAAGTCGACTGGGAAGCCGAAATCGGCGGTACCCATCACTACTACAAGTGGGAGACCAGCGACGAAATCATCAAAGGCGAACTGGAGGGGCCTTCGAAAGAACACGAACCGGACGTCTCTGTGTATCAGCAACCGGAGATCCCCGATCCGTCCGACCTCGAACGTGGGGATCCATATGAGGGGCCTCGCCGTGGACGGACTGTTAGCGTCGATACGCAGGGGCGCCCGTTTCGTGACACAACCGATGGCCGTCAGTATATCACGACACCGGAAGTCGAAGAAGTGGCTGAGTACGTCCACCGCCTCCGCGGTGGCGGTCGCATCATCATCAATGATGCCGACCACATGATCACCGTCACCGATGAGGGGCCGGTCTTTCTGGGAATTCTCGAAGCCGACTCGCTTGACTACGAAGAACAGACGGAGGACGAGGAGGTCCCCGAAACCTTCGAGGAATTCATGAATGAGGGGGATTGATTCGTTTCAGTCTCGGCGTCTCACTCGGGTTTCTCAATCGTACCGGTGAATTCGTTCGTACGAGCGTCATCAGTCGGACTTTTCCCCTGGTGCGGTCTACGACGAGGTAGTGACGGAACTTGAGGTCGCCAACGTCGTCGGGATGATCACCTACCAGCAGGAACTCGACCTCGCGGCGCTTGCTGAGACGTTCGACGAGCGGGACGAAATCACGGATGTCACCTACGAACCGGCCGACAACCACTGGTTACAGACGCGCTTTGCCCCCGACGACACATACGTCGCCTTTTATCGGACCGGACTTTGGTGTGGCTTACCGAGAGCGGGTCAGAAAAAATTGGAGAGGATTGAGAACTCAGCCGACAGTCGCTAGCACCCTGACATCTGTGTCCGAGTGTTGTTCTCGCTGAGTTCGAGCTCCCCGTTCTTGCAGGAAGTCCTCGATCTTATCGGCCAGCGTATCGGCATCCTCTCTATCGACGTGTACGATCAGCGTTGGCCGGTCTGGATCGTTGTTGTCGATGACAAGCGATACGTCTTTGAATTCGTCCGGCTGTCTGTACGCCTCGAATTCCTCGGCGACCTGGTCGGCCAGGTCATCGAGAATATCCACTGGGTCTGAGGTCATATTTGGGTGAGGGGCGCTTTGAAGACGATCACACCTGACGGGCTTGGAGAGAATTCTATCGACTACTACCACCTCCGACAACCAGTTCGACAAGCAGGTGTTCAGAAGCGTCGTTCTACGAACTGCGAGAGACGTGTTTTCGCATAGAATGCAGAGACATCACTTTTCGAGGTAGGCCGTCACCTGTTCCTGAAGATGCTTGAACGCATCTTCGGCAGCGTCCACGTCAGAAGCCCCTGTGATGACTATTTTCCCGTTGGCAAAAACCAAGAGAACGGCCGGGTGGTCAGCGGGCCGATAGATGAGACCGGGGAACTGTTCTGGCTCATATTCCACGGATTCCAAGCCCAACGCGATAGAGAGTGTATTCAGATCGACCGGATCATCCAGCTGTGCCGTACAGACGACGTTCTGTACCGTGAATCCGGTTTCAGTCTCCGCGTCTACGATGTTCAGCTCGGATAGTGTCGTGAGGAACGCGTCGTTCGTCTCGTACAGCTGTTCGAACGTAGAGCACCCACTGATGATGTATTTTCCACTCCGATAAACCGTGATGAGCGGACCACCCTCAACAAGCCGAAGGTAGAGACCATGGTAGTTCGAAGGGTCGTATTCGGTGTACGGCAGATCCAAGTCGGACTCGACCTCGGCGACATCGAGTTCCACACCCAAATCTCCCGACCCGACAGCGTTCGCAATAGAGATCATTCGTCCTTTGCCTCTGTTGGAGAGACGACGTACGCCGCTGTTACTAATTCCGGTTCTTGGGGAGTAACGTGCTTCTCTTCCTCAAGCCTGGATAGCTCCTCTTCACGTTCTCGTCGTAGACTCTCGACCTTCTGCTTCGCGTTCCCAATCGGCGCGGACATATCCGCACCCTGCTCAGCACGGTGTTGGTACTGCTCTAACCGCTCTTCCCATTCTTCGATTTGCTCTTCGAAGTATCGCTCAGCGTGCTCACGTTTGATTTCGATCTCCCGTTCTCGTTCGGTTCGGGCCTCCTCGGCGAACGACTCAACGTGCGTCCATGCCTCCATCTCTGCAGCCTCGTAGAGATCCTCCGCCATACTCGAGAGCCGATCAACCTCGTGCGACGATGAGATCTCGCTAGGAGCCGTCGTCCTCGAGAGTTCAGGAATATCAGTCGTTACACTACCATCCGGGCGAACAAAGAGACGAACCAACTTCTCGGTCACCACATCCCCGGCACCGGAGACGTAGCCAAGGCGGTAATTGAACAGGATTCCAGGGGTTCGAGACGCCGTCGCAGCGACCTTCGTCGCAATTTCACCCTGGATCCGGTCGCTGTCCAAGCAGAATTCGATGAGCGACTCAACGAGAGGATGGTCAAGCGAGATGAACTCGACGTCATCCGCCTCCATCGCGATCTCCTTGGTGAACGTGGCGCGTGGGTACTGTCGTGCCACCTGATTTCCACTAAGGACCTCAGGGACATCCAACTGGAACACGTCCCCTTCCATCCGGGCCGGTCCGGGTCGAACACCCTTGATAGAGCCGCCGAATTCGTCGAAGAACACTCGCACGAGCGTCTCGATATCGTCCACAGACACCTCGCCGTGTTGACTGCGTTCGATCACGTCGAGAATCTCGTCGTCCTCGCCAGAGAGGTCGAAGCGGTCGCGAATCAGAAACTCGTTTTCGACGGTCTGAATCGCTTCGCGTTTCTCCTCGATGGTCGCCTCGATATCGGCGACGACACGTTCAGTCGGCTCCCCTTCAGCGATGGCCGCCATAATCGTCTCGTCCAAGTCGACGTCTTCGAGGACGCGACCGAGGACATCCGAGCGCATCCCGAGGTCCGACTCGATCTGGTTCGTCTTCTCGATGAGCAGGTTGAGGATCTCGCTCTCGCGGGTATCGGCAAAGAAGAGATTACGGATTTCGACCGTGTGCTCCTGGCCGTAGCGGTGGAGCCGCCCCATCCGCTGGTCGATCCGGATGGGATTCCACGGGAGGTCGTAGTTCACCATGATGTGGGCGAACTGGAGGTTGAGTCCCTCCTGGGCGGCGTCAGTCGCAAGCATCAGGTTGGCCTCCTCCTCGAATTTGCTCATCTCTTCCCGTCGACGGGACTGCTCGAGGTCGCCGTACACCTGTGCGACGTCGTGGTCAGCGAAGACCTCGTCGCGTAGATACTCCAGCGTGTCCGTGTATTCGGTGAAGATCAAGATTTTCTCGTCGGGGTCCTCTGAGAGTATGCGGTCGACGAACTGCCGGAGCAATCGGGCCTTCGAGTCCGTCTCGATGTTCTTGGCCTGCTGCCAGAGCTGTTTCACGCGGTCCAGTTCCTGCTGGACTTGCGACTGATTGAGCGTAATCGTGACCGTCTCAAGCGCCTCCTCAACCCGAGCGCGTTCTGCGTCGGTCAGCGTCTCGGGTTCGGTACTATACCGCGGAATGAGGTCCTGAACCTCGTCGGGGAGGTCTTCAGCAACGGCGTCGTTCTGAATCGCCCGCATCCGGTTTTCGAGGGACTTCCGGATCGCGTAGATACTCGAGACCAGCCGCTTCTGGTAGATGACCATCGTGAACCCCGCCGCTTGGTTCTCCTCCTGCTGGGCGAGGTTGTAGTACTCGCGGATGTACTCGGTGACGTCGTCGTACAGCTTCCGCTCCTCGCGAGTCATCTCGACCGGGAGTGCCTCGATGTTCTTCTCGGGGAACATTCGGGTCCCGTCAGTTTCGTACATATCATCCTTCAGCCGGCGGATCATCAAGTCCTCAAGCGTCTCGGGACCGATCTGCGACTCGTGGCTGAAGCGATACGGGTCGAGCAGGCTCACGAGGAAGTAGAACTGGTCTGATTTCCCCTTGTGCGGGGTCCCGGTGAGCAGCAGCAACGCATCGGAGTTATCGGCGACGGCCTCACCGACTTGGTATCGCTGTGTCCGCTCGATTGAGTCGTCGCTCGACCGTCTGGCCGTAAGGTGATGGGCCTCGTCGAAGACCGCAACGTCCCACTCCTCGTCGAGATTCTGGAGGGCATCGAGGACGGAGACGCGGTCCGACTCGGGGTCGTCTGTGGTCTGCTTCGCGAAGTCGATGGAGGTGATGATGAGGTCCTCCTGTTTCCAGACGTTCTGGTTGGGGTGGGACTTCCGGTGTGTACGAACCGTCTCGCGGTCGTAGATGACGAAGTTGCGGTCGAACTTCTCGCGCATTTCCTCCTGCCACTGGACGGTCAGCGGCGCCGGCGCGACGATGAGCACCCGGTCGGCGCGGTCGCGGGCGATGAGCTCTTCGATGACGATGCCGGCTTCGATGGTCTTCCCGAGGCCGACCTCGTCGCCGATGAGGTAGCGGTGGTCGTAGGAGTTGAGGATCTCGTAGGCGGCCTGCACCTGGTACGGTTCGATCTCGATTCGGTTGCTGGTCAGCGAGAGAAAGCGGTCGTATTTATAGGCGAGATCCAGCCGGATCGCCCGCTCTCGAAGGTCATAGTGGAGCGGGGCGTCGGACTGGCCCGCTGTGAGGCGGTCGACGAGCGAATCGAGTTTCTCGATGTGAGGGAGGCCACTAGGGAGTTTGCGGAGCTGGCCCTCCGATGTGTAGACGTGGAGGAGGTGGCCGTCGTTGGGCCGTTCCTCGATTTTCGTGATCTCTCCCCGCCCACCGGCGAACTTGATGTGATCGCCCACCTCTAAATCCATCATTCTTCAGCCAATAACGATCTAATCTTGTCCTTTAGCTCCTGAAAGGCTTGCTCAGATCTCTCTCTGCTACTTTCTCCTACGATATTCACCTTTCCCGACCTAAATATCATAACTGTACAATTGGCTTGCTCAGGAGTATACAAAACTGCTGAAATTGTATCTGGGTTATACTCAGTCCTTTCTAACCCCAATCCGACCGTGATGGTACTCAAATCCAACTCTGTGTCTAAATCACCAGATAGCACATAATTACACAGTTCAAACTGCTTCAGGTCGAGGGGATGAGAAGTGACCTCAGATAATATTCTGGTACCTTCATCCCTTGTATTATAGACTTCATCTTCCGACTTAGCGCCTGTAACAATGAATTTGCCTGTACCATAGATTATCATCAAAGGTCTGTGGTCTTCAATGCGTAGATACAGACCAGGGTGCATTTCAGGCTCATACCGCACGTTTTCAGGTAGTGAAGTTGCTAATGAATTCAAATCAAATTCTTCGTCCAATAGACCCACTCCGACTACGTTCACTATTTTTATATTATCCATACAATATTTTGAATTAAATGATCTGGATGCCGTAGGTAGTTTTGATGATGGTGACTTGTCGGCTAAATTCCCTCCTTCACCGTCTTGATCTTCTCTTTTGGGATACTATACAGTTCGTACACCCGCTTATCGATATCTTGTTCTAGTTGTTCGACTTCGTTTTTCAGATTATCATAGCGGCTCTTATTCCTCTGGTAATTATTGAAGGAATTCTCAATATCAGAATACTGAGGGAGTGAAATTTTTTCTAGGCGATTGATGAGGGAATTTGTCTTGGTTGCTTTTTCTCGGAATCCCGCAAATCCGTTCCCCTTCTCAACAGCAAACGGAATAAACTGCTTAAGAAGATTTTCACGCTCTTGACTGAGTCCAATAAATTCTAGTGCAGCAAATTTTTGGGTCTCAGTGTATCCCCACTGATCGGTATCATACTCCTCAGGATCTTCCGGTTTATACCGCGCTGACGCGTATATCGTCGTTTTCGTGTCTGTTGTCTCAACGTGTACATCTCCAACACGTAGGCCGTCATGTTCCTCGCTCGTTTTACTTAATATTGTATCTGAGACACCTGCTGGTGGTTGGTATCCTGGAATTTCTTGAAGAGAGTCACCCCATGAATATCCCCCCAAATAATCTGAGAGGTCGATATTAATCTCACTCATTTGGTTCTTGTTATCTAGGATATCGTCGACAGCACGAACTATTTCTTGATCAACGCTTGTCGGCACTTGGAGTTCATGTAGAAAGCCGGTTTTGTAGGCCCGGAAGCCCCCGCGTTTCTGCGGCGAAATACCTCTGTATATGAATTCTAAGAGCTCTGAATTAAGTAGGCCCAGCAGGAATTTGAGGTTATAATCTTCGGTAACACGTATACTCTTCACTTTGGTGTTGAAGTAGTAATTTTTGTCACCCGTGTCTGCTGTGAAATTGCTTTGATCGGATATTTCGGGCGTCAAAATCTTCGGATTTTGGTATATCTCGGAATCCCGTTCGCACCAAAGCTCGTACCAATTCCTGTTTGAATTCATCACATGTGTTCGACTACGGACTTTATCTTCATTTTCTTTCAAGTAATCCCAGGTGTTCGGGAATTCACTTTTCATTTGATCTTCGGGAATGACTCGATCGTTCTTATAAGGGTAGATAGATTTCAAATCTGTCTTTGGAGGCTCATATCTTTTGACATCTTGCCCTTTCAAAACAGGTTTCAGAATTTCTTCTTCAAGTTGATATTCACTCACAGTTTCTGGATCCACGAAATAAACCTCGTCCTTGGATGTATCAATTCCCTGTGATATAGACTTAGTCACTTTATCTAAAGTGACCAGATCGTCGCTAAATGAGCCAAGGACATTCGCTACTGGTGCAGGTATGACATCCCAAGGCTTTTTTGATAAGTCCGAATTATTAAGATTATAGTTCTTCATTCTTTCTCTGTCAAGAGTCTCGTAATCATTTGGATCAGGAGTATAAACAACGAATTCGTCTTCACTGGTATTATTTGACAGAGAAAGGATACATACGTAGTTCGTAGCCTCACCGAATACCTGAACGTCGGATAGCTCCACGATTTCAGTTACGTGGGAACGTTCGCTAATCACCTTTCTGAGACCCTCTCCATAGGGTCTCCTCAGGAACATAGATGGCTGTATGTATGATATCGAACCAGTGCAAATTTCTATTCCCTTCTCAGTGAACAGACAATAGATGTCCCAGCGTCCAGTCGTTGAATCATATTTTGATTTGAAATACGATTTCTGGAACTCGTCGAGCGACCGAGAGCGTATGTAGGGGGGATTCCCAATTACTGCGTCAAACCCTGGCTTGTCTTTCTCAACACCATCAGAACCATAGAACACTTCGGGATACTCGAGTCTCCAGTGGAAATAGCGGTCCCGAGATGCCCATTTCTGAGCAGTACGGAACCACTCTAACTCTTCGATTGCTTTCCATTCTTCATCCTCATCTAAAGCAGCAGCCATCCTCTCGTAAGCACCACTAGGAATCCCGTCCAAGCCAAAGTCGTCTGCCGTAGACACATTTGCCATCGCCTCAAGTCGTTGACGGAGCTTGTTCCGTTCGAACTCATCATACTTGGCCTCCATCTCCTTGACATCAGCGAGATCCTGATTCTCGATGGCGATGAAGTCCTGATAGATCCGCATTAGCTGTTCGATGGTCCCCTTCCGGGCCACACCGAAGTCAGCGAGTGAGGCGTTCTCCCCGTCTCCACCAGCATCGGATTCCAGCTCCTCGATTTCCTCAATATCGCTCCCAACCAACGAATTCCCCGTCTTCAGGTGGTGGTCCAGGAACGCGAGCGGCTGTTCGGCCGCGAGCGTCCTAAGCCAGAGCGACACTTTCGCGAGCTCGACGGCCAGCGGGTTCAGGTCGACGCCGTAGATACAGCGCTGAGCAACCTGCCGACGGGCCCAATTGATGTCGTGCTCTTCGTCGACGGTCTCGATGCCCTGCTGGGCGGCTTGGCGCTCCTGAGCGTCGATGATTTCACGCGCGAGATAGTCGATCGCACTCGTCAGGAAGTGGCCACTCCCCATCGCAGGATCGAGGATTTTGAGATCGAACACTCCCTCAGCGAACTCCTCAGCGAAGCCACCCTCGTCGAACGCACTCTGGCCCACAAGACTGCCTCGAATGTCGTCGACGAGCGGGCCGAGCGTCTCATCAACGATGTACTCAACGACATACTCCGGCGTGTAGTAGGACCCCGTCGCCTTCCGCTCGCCAGAGCCAGTCGAAAGGTGGACTTCACCCTCCTCGACGATCACCTCGTCACCCTCGCCGGCGGGGACGTACTCACCGTCCTCCAGCGCGAGCGGTTCGTCAGCGACATCGAGCTGATACTCGAGAAGCCCCTCGTAGATGCTCCCCAGGTGGCGGACGTCCAGCGACGAGTAGTCGACGAAGATCTTCCCGCCGCCGTTGCCGTTCTGACTCCGCGTGAGGAGTTCGATGACCTCCGCGAGGTAGGCGTCCCCGACCTGATGGTTCGCGAGGAACCGGGCTTCGACGCTATCGTCCTCATCGGGATTCGTCCGGAACAGGCCGCCGTTGTACGCGGGGATGTAGAGGTCCTCCTCCGGGATACCGCGCGACTTGCTCCCCTGGTCGATGAGTTTGAACAGCTCGTCCAGCCGGTCCCAGAGATTGTCCTGCCAGTCGCGATACTTCGGATTCTGACTGTCCAGTTCCTCGGCGATGTCCTGCTTGAGAGAGTTGAGACTGTACGACTCCTCGTAGATTTCGTTATTCGTATCGAGCAGGTCACGACCCTCACTCTCTGCGTAGAGGACGAAGATGAGCCGATAGAGGTAGATGAGCGAACTGTCGTGAATGAGGCCGAGATCCTCTTCGGAGAGGTCGTTGTCCGGGTACTGCATGAACCCCTCCGAGAGGATCTTGATCGCCTCGTAGATGTTGTCTTGGAGGTCCTCTCCCAACTCCTGAGCGAATACGTTGGACTCGTCGTAGACTTCGTCCAGGAAGCACTCGCCGCTAGAGTCCTCGAGGAATGCGCCGTGCCTGAAAAAGAGGTAGAAGTATTTGAAGTCCTCAAGATCGCCCTTTTCGAGAACGGTCGGCAGGTCGATCTCGTAGTAGGAGTCGAGGCGATGGCTCGTCGGGCCGTAGTAGAGCCGCCACTTCTTCCCGTCAGTGAGGACGGCCCACCGCGCCGGCGTCTCCTGCAGGTAGACGTGAATCTGGTAGCTCGGGTTCTCGAAGTCCCGCTCGTGTTCCCCACTCCCACGGGTGTCGAGTGGCCGACCCCAGCGCTTGGCGTCCGCGACGGCGACGGCGTCCTTGTAGAAATCGCCTCCTTCCTCGCGGCGCTCGAACGCGCCACGTGCGGCGTCCTCGGACTCGAAGAAGCCATAGTCGGGACGGCGCTGGGTCCGGCTGGTGCTCTCCTCAACCTCGAAGGGGATACCCAGTTTCCGGAACATCGGCCGGATGAACTTCTCCTCGAGCTGGGACTCGTTGCGCTTGGGAGCCGTCCCCTTCTCGCGCTCCCACAGGTCCATGATGTCCGCTTTCGCCTCGCGGAGTTCGTCGTCGCTAAGCTCGTCCCACGCCTCGGTCTCGGGGAGGTGCTCGTCTAGGTAGTAATTCGAGAACAGGTCGCGATTCGTCCGGTAGGTGAGTGCTGTCTGCATGCGTTAGATCGGGGTGACGATGAGGAATTTCTCAGAGTCTTTGCTGTCGATGAGAGCATGTGCGACGTCTTTCGTGTCGGCGACATCGAGTTCAATCGTGTCGCCGATATCAGCGCCGACCGTATCAAGCTCAGATCCGGAGATATTGACTCGTCCGGAGTGGCCGGTGTTTCGACCGATTTTCTTACGCGTCATTCGAGGATATCAGCGACTGTATCAACGAAGTAATATAGTCTTTACTTAGACTGTCGCCTGAAGCGGTTCAATTTTTCAGACGGATATCGAGTTAGCGTCACCGAAGAACGCTGTTTTCGGTATACTCTGGGTATTCCGAGTAAACGAAATCGAGAACCTCAGAAAGATTTTTTTGATTGAATTCATCTTTGAGCTCCTCAGAAAGGTTAAGCACCTGATTAGTTTCTTTCAGGTCTTCGAATCGCTTGGCGAGATCGCGTCCTTTCTCAGTAAGTTCGTACTCGTATAGCGCCTTGTCCTCGTCAAATTCCTCACGGGTTTCTTCTACAAGCCCTCGGTCGATTAGATCATCCAAATCATCGTAGAGTCCCTTCGAGAAAGGGCCGTAGTCGTAGGCTTCAAAGTCATAGGTGCTAATGCTAGAATCAGTTTCCAGTTGTTGTTGCAGTAAGAAGACCATTTTCTGGAAGCGCGTTCTCCCCTGCACCGCTTCTCGATCCTCGGAATACATGAGGGCTAGTGGAATCACCTCTCTACGGTGCAAGTGGACTCACCTCTGTTGCCTCACTAGCTAAATCTTCGAAGTCTCTAATAAAGATGGTTGCCATGGCGGAATCAGAGAAGGCAACCCCTGATCCACCCCGCCCGATACGGGCGATCACCCGACTGTTATCGATTACGTAGAAGCTGCGCTCAATACTGTTAGATTGGAATGTTGTCACACCCTCGTCAGCCAGCCTGTCGACAGTCTTGTCATCATCTGCTCCGATGATTTTGGCGCTCACACCATCATCAACAAGGTCGGACATCAGCTCACGATCTTCCCGTGAAACCCAACGAAGGTTGGCATCCACCGCGTAGATTGCTTCTTCAGCGTCTGTAATGGCTGTCCGAACTTGATTAACAAGTCCTCGCGTACTGTCTAATGCCCACGTATCATCGTCGTCGTTGAATAAGGACCGTTCGGCTTCCCATGCTTCTTCAAGGCGACTCTTTGCCTGTTCTGATTTGCGTCGGAATTGTTCAACCTCATCGCTGATGACATCACGTGGATGAATTGCGTCGTATGTTTTCGGCCTGAACCCTTTCTGCTTGACACAACCTCGCTCTTCCAGTTTAGATAGCACACCGTAAACGCGCGAGTTTGGGATATCGGCCTCCAACTCAATGTCTTTGACCTGCAGCTCACCGTTCATCACTAGAGCGCAGTAAGCGGCAGCCTGGTACTGGGGCCAATCCAAATCACCAGTCAAAACACCCCGTAGTTGGCTAATTGTGTACTCACTACCGGCCATATACCCATACTCATTGTAGTGAGTGATAAATACTTATCTCATAGAGTGACGTCTTACTACTTACAATCGAGAGTAGTTTAGAGAATGTTTATTTCCTCTCCCCCGTTCATATCAATTACAGCGGATGACTGAGGAAGTGACTGAGTGGACTGAATTAAGTCCTCGCCGGCAGGAACTGCTTGAGATCATCGAAGAGGAATACACGCTGGACGACAAGTTCGGAAGGTCTGACGTGGACGACCTTCTGGAAGACGATGAAAATACAACGACGAAGACGCTCAATAATCTGGCCCACGAGGAAGACTATTACCTGAATCGAGTTTCTGTTGGCGGAGGCCCGTTTCTGGTGGCGAACAAGACCCACGAAGAGGACGAAACAGCAGCATCGCCTTCCCAACAAGAAAGCTTAGCAAGAAAGATGGTCAACGAAGAAGGACTTGAGTTGACCCCTGAAGATTACCAGTGGGCAGTCGATGCCTCCAGAAACGCATTCGCATCGAAGTTCAACGCGCGAGCTAGCCGCGTTAATCTGAATCCAACCTGGACGAGAAACCTCTACCAGATCACTGTGGAAGGGCAAACGCGTATTCGAGCGAACGGTGACATCTGAGGAAACGCGGGATTGAATCGTGGAGTGATTCTGTACAAGGCGTCCTCCTCAGCGAGGCAATGTCTTTCAGAGATCAGAGATTGAGTTATACTATATCTGCCGACTTATCATAGAAGTCGTCACTGGAATTCCGCTATTCTCCGCTCTAGCGGCCTAATCAGGGGGTGACACACCACCGTTTCTGATGCTCGACAGATATTTAGTGTAAGCTTGTTTTAGAAACTCCTATGCGACTGGAAGCGACCGCAAAGCAGGACGAATACAAGGTCTGGATGACCGACGCCGAACTCGAGGAGCTGCGGCGGGCCGCTGCGAATCATCGCGACGATCTCATTATCCAGCTCGGCGGCTACGTCGGCCTCCGAGCCTTCGAAATTCCGCAGATTTGCCCGGAACACGTGAAACGCACACCGGACGGGGATCACTACCGACTCCGGGTTCCAGAGGGAAAGGACACGACCGGGAACGGCGGGAAGCCCCGTGATGCCTACCTCCCCGCGGACGTCGAGGGGGACGTTCACCGCTACCAGACTGCCGAAGATATAGCGCCGGACGATTTATTGATCGATCTCACCGAGCGCGGCGTCCGCGACGTCGTGAAGCGCACGGCCGAGCGTGCGGCCGCCGAAACCGGCGACGATGACTACCAGTACGTGAGTTCTCACGATCTCCGCCGCCGCTTCGCGCAACGCCTCCTCGTCGACCGCCAGATGAATCCTCGCGTCGTGATGGCCGTCGGCGGTTGGGATAGCTTCCAGGCTATTGAACCATATCTCAATGCCCCGACGGCCGACGTCGTCAACGACGCCTTCGAGGAGGCCGGGCTCGCATGACCGAAGACGACGTCGACCCCGAGAACCCGCGACCAAACGGGCACTATCCCCGGTTTAGAGGTAACGAGTGGCACTACGTTCCGGACGAACTCGCACAGACGATCTCGCTGGGGCCGGGCGGCGACGGCGAAGAGGGCCAAGACTGGGTACTCACGTACACTCCCGAGCGGCGAAACGAGGACGACCGCGAAAAAGTCCTCGTTCGGCTGACACCACGTGCGCTCCACGAACTCTACATCGAGACGAAAGACCTGTCGAACGACGCCCGGATGTACGGCCACAGTGCCGAGTGTGACCTGTGCGGCGAGCAGGTCGATCTCGAACGAGCGATTCCGAACCCTCGTGGAGAGCCGTGCCACAAGCACTGCTGGGCAGAGTACACGGGCGCGCCTGAGTGGTTCACCGACCACGCGTAGCGAAAATCGGTGAAAACGAAGGATAGGGAGGCGAGGGGAGCCGTTTCTGGAACGCGAGAGTAGGGGTCGATCCGGGGAGAACCGGGTTCCATAGCGTGCTACGGGAGCAAATCCCGGAGATCGTCCTCGTCGAGCGCGTCGTGATCCGCGAAGTATTGCTCAACATCGGGCACCTTCTCCAGCGCAGTGACCTCCTCAGCTTTCGTCTCTGCACTCGGACTGTACTCTGCCAGCGCCTTGTGAGGGTAGTCGTGGTACGGGTCGATGAAGAAGAGATAGATGACATGATACTCTGTGTTTCCGCGTGGGATTTCGTCAACGACCTTGGTGTACAATCGACCCTGATCACCGACGGTGATGATATCAAGGTTGGCGATGCGCTCGTAGATGAACGAGCTGGGTGGTGCCTCGCTCGTAACGATGTTCAGGAGCCGGGTGATGACCTCCTCCTGTTCCGAGGCATCGAGTGCAGCAAAATCTGCAGCGGCTTCCCCAGCAAAGATGACCCTCGTCTCTTCGTCCGACAGTGATACATAGCTCACATCTGCCTCACGAAAAGTCGGTTAGTACTTCAGTAGAGACTCGAGGTCCTCTTTGCTCGCTGTATTCCCTTCGGCGATGTCCTCAATGCCGCGAAGAACGCCCTCAGGAACCTCAGGACGATCTCCGTCCTCGGCGTCGCCCTCGCGGTCGTCGCCAGCGGGGTGGAGACTCATTGATGAAATATCGGCGCTCCTCTGTAATAAGCTTGTGGACGGCTACGCGGACGCCGACGGCTCTGCGGTACTCGCTCAAGATTGCAGGTCGTCGTGGGCCTGGAGGGCGTCCTGGTCGAGGCGGTCAGCAAAGGCGCGGATGCTCTCGGCTGGCGTCTATCGCACCCCCTCTCCATCTGCTGAATGTATATTGCAGAACAACCAGGGAGGGGCTTCGCACTAAGGAGAGAAGGACCAACAAGAATAGCAGTGAGTGACTGTTATGAGATACCTCCATGACGGTCAACGTGGCCTTCTATACACCTGAGTGAGTACGGGGAGTCAACCAATGACGACTAACGACGATGAGACGCTCCGGCTACTCTGTATGGGAGACAACCACGGAGATGTCGACTCTTTGGAGCGGGTCGTCGACGGTACTGAAGGCGAGGAATTCGACTTTGTAATTCACGTCGGCGATATCACGAATGCATGGTTTGATGGCGTCGACGAGGGCCGGGAACAGCTCGATGCGGTCACGCCGTATTTCAAGACGCTCCACGAGCGGGGAGAGCTCCTCTACATCTGGGGGAATCGGGACGGGGCAATCGGTCCAGAACAGCCGTTCCAAGACTACGACCTTCCAGGGACGTTCATCCCCGAAGATGACAGTATCACCGTCGCTGGAGAGACATTCACGCAAAATCCCGAGCTAGTCGAAGACGAGACAATCCTCGTGAATCACTACTGGCACCCCGAACTGCTGGAACACTTCGCGGGGAAGGCATACTTCTCTGGTCATATACACACCGGTCGCTACAAGAACAAGGCTCTCAATACCGCATTCCTCTACCGAACGGCAGACCATGGTGCAGACGCGCTTCTCGGCGCGTACTTCGTCGTTGAGATCGCCCCTGACGGAACGTGGGAGGTCGATTTCCGAAACATCGGGCAGGTTCGCAAAGGAATCTGTCCCAAACACCAGGCGCTCGGTGTGCAGTTCGTCCCCGACTACTGGCGAAACGACTGTCAATTCTGCTACGACGAAGAGGAATTCTACAGTGAGGTCGTCCGCACAGTGCTCTACGGACTGGGAACGATACAAGAGGAAGCTGAGACTGATGAAGTGGTCGAATCTGCAGCGTCAACGTTCGGGGCTACTCCACCGTCTTTCGAATCGAAACTGCGAGAGTTTCTCGAAGAGCGGACAGAGGAGCACTCATAGCGGCCACTATGGGACGAGAACCAGGATCTATGCCGGTTCGGTCCGGAACCGAGTGATTGGGACGTCGGTGACGTCGTCGTAGTCGTCGTCCGCACCGACCAGGAGCATCCCGTCGACGTGCGCTGCGGTCCCGAGCGCAAAAGCATCGCCAAGCGCCGGAGCGTAGCGGAATTTGAAGTCGGCTGCTGACGCCCAGGTCTGTTCGGTGTCGACCCGGCGGATACCGCTCTCCTCGAGGACGTCGACGACAGCATCAGCGCGCTCCTCGCCGTCAATCGCACGGACGACGTAGTGGACCTCTGCGAGATTGATCGCCGAGATATAGCCATTGGCCGCGCCTTCAACGGCGTCGACGTACGTTTCGACGGTGTCACTCCCTGGTTCGTTGCAGAAATAGGCGATGAGTGGTTCGGCGTCGAAGACGATTGTTTCGGGAATCTCAGCCTCATCCGTCATGCGTCAGCCTCGTCGTCACCGGCGTAACGCTGCCGCAACTCCTCTTCGCTGGCTTTGTCCGCTGCACGTTCCTTCCGTAGGCGCTCGGTTGCCGAGCGCCCCTGCTCGTCGGTTTTCCCTTCCAGAACCCCACGCAGGTCTGTAACCGAGTGGATGGGGCGAACAACGATCTCACCCTCTTCGGTCCGAATGAACTTCACACGGCCGGGCGTGTCGATACCCAACTCCTCACGGAACTCCTTCGGGATGGTGGCTTGCCCGCGCGACGATACAGACACCACTTTTTCAGACTCTGTCTTGCTCATACTATTCTCTATCATTACTTTAGTCCAGTCATACAAAAGACTAGCGCTGGGTTGGGTAGTTAGCGAATCAACTCAGTCATTGCTTTCAACGCCAGGTGAAGCACCGCCTTAACCAACAAGTCCGATTATGTCGGCCGTTTGTTGGTTAATAGGTCACGCTCCGGTTGCATTCGAAGCACTCAATCTACAGTATCCGTGTTACTCGCAGATCGACTGTGGACGTAATAATTAAGGTGGAACCCAATGTGGGAGTAGACACAGCCAATGTGGTCCCCACAAACTGCCGTCCAGCGATTTTTCACAGACCAATGTGCAGCTTTGGCTTGCCCTCTACCGCCACACACCCGCCTTCCGCGAACAACGACTGCCGATTTCTCCACCGGATCGCTCATACCAACCACGACGAGTATCGCTCGGAGCGTCTGAGATGGGTGGGCGCGACACGCAGATTACGGTGTACGTCACGGACGAACGCAAGGCCGAACTCAAACAGCGCGCCGAGGAGGAAGACACCTCCATGTCCGGGATCATCAACGACATGATCGACCGCCAGCTCCAGCAGGACGCCCAAGACGCAATTGCCTCAGAAGCGCGCGCTGAAGAGCGCATCCAGGAACTCATCTCAGTCGGCACCGAGCAAATGGTCGAGACCGCCAAGGAGATCCGCGATATGAACGCGAAGTTCGGTGCCTACACAATCGCCAACTTTGAACTGATGAAACAGGATCGGTCAGCGCACGTCCGGAAGGATGCGCTCGATACGGGCGCTCGTCGGATCCGCCAAGATCTCGAGACAGGTATCCAGGAGGTGGGTGAGGACACGTCGGCCACGGAGGCGAGTGCTGAGACCACGACTGATTCGACCACGACACAGCGGCCCACGTCCGACGCTCCCGACTCGCCTGACACGGCCACCGACGACACGCCAGACGACGTCGACGAGACGACAGACGGCTCCGACGATGCAGAGAGCGATGCGGACGATGGCAGCGACCTCTTCACCAAACTTCGGAGTGATCGCGAATGAAGGTCTTCACGGACACCAACTACCGCGAGCACGGTGCGCGGAACCTCGTCGAGTATCTGGATAAGGAGAAGGGGCTTGAGAACCGCGCCGGCGAGGAGATGTCCGACGAGGACATCGAGGCGTTCATCGAGAAGTCCGAAGAATACGAGTTCGAGCGGGAGGTCATCATCTCACCGCAGAACGGCACCGACCTCTCTGACGACCAATTCAGTCTGTACACTCGGCAGGTGATGAGCGAGTTTTGCAAGGACCGCAATACAGCGACGTACTGTTATGCAATCCATCGTGATACTGATCATCCACACGCCCAAGTTGCACTGACTGGAACGAAACGCGACCTCTGGATGGACAAAGAGGACTGCGAACAACTCCGCGAGCGCGCCCACGAGCAGTTCCACGACCAGCATCGTGAACTCACCAAGGAGCTCTCGCACCAGTTCGAACAGACGTTGCAGCACGAGACCACACACGAACTGGAGACTGAATCCGATCGGGACCTGGACCACGAACAAGACTCCGGACCAGAGCCCGAGCAGGCACAAGCACAGGGGCCTGACTCGTGAGCGCCCGTACTGATTCCGAGTCTCAGAGCAAGGACTACCGGCAAGAAGATGAGGTCGAGATTTTCTTCCAAATCGCGGCAGTGATGACGGCTGCGCTGCTGTTGCCCTGGGTGTATGCCATCCTCGAGCGCGCGAATTTCTACGACTTCAAATTCGATGGGTTACATCGGAGTCGCGCGCTCTGGCTCGTCCCCCTGTTCTATCTGGTGGGTGCAGTCGGTACTGTCCTGCTGTTTCCAGCGCACCTCCAGCTGTTTTGGGCGTTCCACGTCCTGCTGCTTGCACAGATCGCCGAAGCCCTCCTGCATCAGGCCGGCTATCTGACCGGCTTGTCGCTGCCGCTCAGCGAGCAGTTCACGCCGCTCCGTGTGGGTGGCTTCGTCGTCGTACTCGGGAGCGCAGTGTATGCAGCCCAGCGACTGCGGAGTTGGGATACGGAACGGGAACTCCGTCGAATCATCGACGACGGAAACTACGTCCTCCCGTTTCAGGGCCTCTCTGCAGCAAGTGATCGTATGAGTCTCTCGCGGTTTGTCCCGCTCCGCAAGGACCGGTCGATTCTCGTCCTCGGGGAGACGGGCGCCGGGAAGACCGAGACGATCACGCTCTTCACCTACCAGATGCAGGCCGGAACTGACGATCCGTTCGTTGTCTTCGACTACAAAGGCGAATATCAGGAGAACTTCGAACAGGACCACGATCACGAGAACCTGATCTACCTCTCGTCGACGGACGCAACCGAATACTGGAATCTCTTCGCCGAAATCGAACGCGAAGCCGATATCGACGAAATCGGCCGGGCGCTGTTTCCCCACACAGATGGCTCGGAATTCTTCAGCCAAGCTGGCCGCCAGCTGTTCGTTGCCGTCGTGACATACCTTCATCGAGAAGCCCAGGCAAGCGATACGACACCGACGAACGCCGATCTCGTCGCCTTCGTCCAGTCGACGGATAAGCAAGAGATGCACGAGCGGCTCACGGACTATTCGGACCTCACTGCAGCAGCGTCGGCAATCGACCCGGATTCGGAACGACAGGCGGCCGGCGTCTACGCGAACTTCCAGCAAGTCATCGCTGACCTCTTCCGCGGTGATTTCGCAGAGGCAGGCGAGTTCTCGATTCGCGAATATATGGACGATCCACAGGGACGGACGTTGCTGTTGGATTTCCCGATCACAGAGGGCGACGCAGTCCAACCCGCGTTTCGGTTCTTCATCGACTGGGCGGCACGGTTTGCACTCGCGAACGAGCAGGACACGTACTTTGTCCTCGACGAGTTTGCACGGCTCCCTGGCCTCCGCAAGATCGGTGACCTGATCAACGCAGGCCGGGGCCGAAACACCCAGCTCTTGCTCGGTGTGCAGTCGGTCGCACAACTCCACGACACCTACGGGAAAGACCGGGCGAACGCGCTGTTGAGTGGCCTCGTCCAATCAGTCATCATGCGCGTGGGCGATGCAGCGAGTGTTGAGTACGCGCAATCACAGATCGGCCGTGAGAAACAGCGCCGTTCCGTCCCTGTCCACGACCGCGACGGCCGCTCGGTTGGCCGGCAGGAGCTTCAAGATGAAACCCATCCAATCGTCGAAAGCGATCTCGAACGCCTCAACGATGGCGAGGCGATCGTCGTCGTCCCCGACGGCTGGCTGCGCGGCATTATCACCCGTTTCACAGCCATTCGGACGCAGCTCGAGCGGGCGCTTGAGCGCACACCGGAGTAGTGACTAGAGAGCGATCAGGGATCTCGGCTAGCGCTCCGGATCAGTGATCCGAAGTTCGCCATCGACCTCGTAGAGCCACCCGGAGTTAAGCAGCCGTTCGATGGCATACTCCGTGTCAGCTGGTTCATCCGGAAAGTCCTCATGAGTGAGCAAGAGGTCTTGAGCCTGGTCGTGAGAAAGTTCAGTCTGCTGATCCGGTGTCCCCGACACAAGGATCTGATAGGCGTCCTCGATCCAATCGGGCAGCGACCGGGGCTCGTTTGACCACATCGACGGCTCTCAGATAGCTAGTACTTCGTGTCGCAGCCAATTAATAGGCGCTGTCTTAGCGTGTCATAAAACAGTTCACAAGGTGTTGGTTTCAGAACCGTCGGAGATGCATCCCCTGCTCAGTGAATCTGCTTATTCAGAGAGCTATTTAGTGGGGATCACTGATGGTCAGGAAATTCATTCAAACACCTCTTTCACATTCGGGGAGCTTTATGTCCAAAGCAGAACAGAACTAGTTATGAATAGACGGCAGCTTCTCTCTGCGTCGGCACCACTTTTCGTCTTGGGGGCGGGGTGTCTCGACCAACCGGATGACTCGACTGATGGTGGCTCCGGACAGAGTGGCTCGGGAGCGGGGGTCAACGACGCGAAGCTCAAGCTGGAGAAATACAAGGACCACGAGAAGGCAATAGACGATGGGTATCAAAATATCGACACCTGTATCGGGGGATTGGGTACCCCATTCGTAAAAGAGAATGTTCCCCAGGTTTCCTACGATATGCCAAATGCACTCTTCTATGAACGAACAGACACTAAGCAGTACGAACTGAGAGGAGCTGAATGGTTCGTCCCTACGAGTGACGTCGAGGATCCGCCTGCACTCTTTGCTGGTGACGACCGACGAACCTTTCGTGGACCGATGAAGGGCCATTATTCAGACCAGCCCAGACACTATGGACTCCATGTCTGGCTATTTACCGAGAATCCGAATGGCCAGTTCGCCAACTCCAATCCAAATCTGACTTGTTCGGACTGATTGCGAAAGCATTCTGTACATTGGGCGATTGGGGAAGTCAGAAGATTGGTGTGGCAATCATTCTATGACACCTTGGCTGTCTGGGAACTACGTGGTACGAGCTGTTCCACGACCCCGAAGTCGATTGTAGCGATACAGCTGGATTACGAAGAATCGTGAACTGGCTCGGGGATGCCAACCGCGCTGAACCGGACGTCAACGGCGCCACAGCCAGCGCAGTCGTCGACGAACGCACAGACCTGCAACGAGGTCTCTAACTCTCGGAGGGCCCCACACACCGAACACTCGTACGAGGTCCGATATCGAACGGGTATTCGGCTATCTTTTTCTTGTGTGTGAGGCGCTGTTGTCGACGATGGCTCTCGGTTGTTTCCGGGTGCCGTGTCCGATTGGCTTGGATCGGACTGGTCGGGCGAACCGTGCCACACGTCGTCGGGGAGACTGTCGTAGAGTCGATCGGGGTCGCCGTCGGTATCATCTACGGGGACAGCGTCAGCTGGTCGTGTTGGTTCCGCTGATTCCTGGTGTGTTGCTGAACCAGCATCGTCGGCGCCAGTAGAGTGGTCAGTCGGTGGGAAGGCTGTCGTCGACGCGCTGATCGCGACGTACTCCGTACTGTCGTGGAGTTCGCCATCGATTGCAGCGGCGAGTTCAGCGAGGGAGTTCGCGATCTGTGGCTCGGCATGGTTCTCGACACCCGTCTCGAATAACCAGTCGCGAAAGGCGGTTGCTGTTTCAACGTCGAGCGTAAACGATGGGGTTGGTGACATCAGTGACTCGCTCCATCCCCCTTGGGAACGACAAACCAGCGCTCGCCTGCCAGCGTTCAACGGCCGAGTGACCGTACACTGTACTGAACGGTGTAGGCACGGAGATAAAGCAGTAGTAGATCCCCTGTATAACGCTATCAGGTTGTGGCTGCCGGCCGACCGGAGGGAGGCCGGGAGCGGAGGGTGGGGGGGTGGGGCGTCCACTGGGCGGTGGTCGCAAGAAAAAACGAGGGAGGAGTTCGCTCAGTGCAGGGTGTCCGGCTCCTGGTCGAGGATGACACCCGGGTCTTTCGTTCCGTGTCGGGCCTCATAGGCGTCGACGAGCTCGCAGTTGTACCGACTGATCCGGCTCATCGATGTCTCTAGGACCGTACTGGTCGCCTCCGCGACCTGCCCCTGGGTGAGATGCTTCTGGGGCGTCAACCGATCCGCACCATAGAGTGCCGCCGCCGCGATGGTGAGCCGCGACGTCCCCGGCCCGACCGGCTCTTGATCGCCCAGCTTCATGAGGTGGTGTGCCAGCCGCCACGTCCGCACGGCTGCACTCCCCGGGATGGCGTCGTCATCAAGTGCGTCCACGACCGTCATCACCGCGTTCGGTCGGGTAACGGGGACAGTGTCGACCCCAAGTTCACACCGAATCTTCCGCGCCGCGGCACACACCCGCTCGTGAGGTGCCTTCGTGTAGGTCGCCACGTCGACGTCGATTGCCTCGCGCTCAATCCGCGACTCGCGCGCTGCGAGGAGCATGGCACCGCCCGCGAGTGCCTCCCAGGCCATCCGCCCGCCGGCCAACCGCGCCTCTGAGGCGCGTCGGAGGTATCGTGCCGCCGTCTTGACGACGTGCCCCGGCAGCCCCAGGTTGCCGCCGATCATCTCGATATCGCGCAGCCCCTCGTTGAGCCGCTTCGTCCGCTTGCGACCCTCACCGAACTGGTAGCGCTTGTGCCACTTCCGGAGGCGCTGGAACTTCTTCCACTGCTTGTTACTGAGCGGATTTCCGTGTCCGTCAGTACTCTTCGTTATCTTCGTGTGGAGGCCCTTGTCCGTCCGCAGCGGGTCCACCGTCTCGATGCTCTGCTCAGCGTTCCCGACCATCCCCAGATCGCCCAGCGTCGGGCTCCGATCGACCCACTCGGCCGCGACGACCAGGCCACAGTCCGCACAGAACGACTCCTCATCGTGGGTCACAACCCGACCTTCACACTCCGGGCACGCCGACCGGGCCGCTGGCTCTCGCTCGACGACCGACTTCTCGGACGCCTCATTGTTCTCGGATGCCTGTTCGACCGAAGATTCATACCGTACAAAGCTCGTACTTGACATTGGTTCTTGCACCGAACCTGAAGGCGCTCACGCGCCCGACACCGCGATGCTGCTACATCGCGGATTTCCTCGACGACAACCCGACAGACTCGTCTGCGCGCTCTCGCTCGCGCCTTCGCGAGCGCCCTGTGGGCGCGAGCGAGAGCGCGCCCGAGGCGGACGACCATCCAGCACCGCGCGCCGACCCGCCCGGAGCGAGCGGCCAGCGCATTCCCCGTTCGCCGCGACGCAACCACGTCCGTCGCGGTCGGCTCTGCCGAGGTCATAGGACCCGAACGGGTGAAGCGCTGGCGTCGAGGGCACATTCATTTTAGCCCGGAACGGGCGCGGGCGGTGCGGAGAGCGCCCGCACGCCCGGAATGGTCGGTCGCGAGCGACGCGGAGGGCGGCAGCGGCGAGCGGGGCGGGCCGCGACGACCCACCTAGCTAACCGATTCCGACACTCGAGGAACCAGCCGATCTCCTGGTGGACTCAGAAAGGGCGAGGACGACTCGGTCGTCCCCCGACCCCGCAAGCACCGAGCGACGAAGGAGCGAGACGCGCAGCGGCGTTCTCGTGAGCGCAGCGAACGAGGGCCAGCGAGACGCAGTCTCGCGCGGTCGCGGGATGCCGAGCGGCCGAGGGCTTTCGAGGGCGTCCACTCACTGTATTTATCAGGTCCGGTGGCGCTATGTTGGATATGGGATTCGGACCGAGCATTTCGGTTCCGACCATAACGGGAACACAGGTCGTCTACCCAGCACGGCTCCTTGCAGCGTGGGCCGTACTCACTGTCACGGGGCTTGTCCTTGAACGCGTCATCCGCCGGATCCAATACTGGATTGTCAAGATTACTGGAACGCATACGTTCGGCTGGTACTCGTTCCTTCACAGCGATCACCAAGACGACTTGAGAGAGACGGAGACGTACACGGTTGCGGATCTCAAGGACCGACTCGACTGGGAACGCAAGTGGTGGCGTCGAACAACACGACGAGGCGTCCGCGCCGTCGTGATCGCGCCGGTGGTCGAGGAACTCACGTTTCGCGGCGGCCCATACCTGCTGGCGGTAACCTTGGGCGTCGCTCAACTCCCACTGTTGGTCGCTGGGTCAGTCCTGTGGGCGTACCTCCATACCCGGAATCCACGCCGCTACCGCCGGGGAACCCTCCCAGTGTTCGTCAGCGGATTGCTGAGCCTGTATCTGTGGCTGATAGGGCTCTGGTGGCTGGCGATCCTGGTGCATGCAGGCAACAATCTGGTGGCAATAGCGCTGGAAGCTAGCGAGAAGTGGTGGCGGCGCTGGCAGCATTCGTTCTCACCAGGCGAAGAATACACCGTGACAGTCGACGACCGGAGCCCACAACCGGATCGTCATGGCCTGTATCGAGCGTACACACCGGCTGAGGAGACACTCCACGTCGCCGACGTCGAACCAGGTGAGACGACGCGGGTGCGAGTGGCAACGACGGTTGGATTCCACGGCTACGCGTATCCCATCACCGAATCGGGCCAAGCCGACTAAACTGCCTTAACCAACAGTAGAGTGGAATGGCTGCCAGTGTTGGTTAATAGAACGATGGTCTGGCGATAGCATCAACCACACCACCGCTTCCTGAGCTTCGGTAGATACCACAGGGCATACCCCATGAAGGATCGCCGATCGCCGCGGAACGGGTCCGTTACGCGGGGACAAGTTGCTCGGACAGCGCCTTGATGTGGCGCCCAATGGTGTCCGCACTGGCGTTGACATCGATGTAGACGTCTTCGGCGACCTCCTCCTCCCGGGTCATCTCCGAACCGTCCTGATGGTAGGGAGCATTGTTGACGATGTACCGGTTGGTCGCAGACGGGAGTGCAATGGGCAGATCCTCGGTGGTGAGGTAGTCACGCTCGGCGAGGAAACGGACAAAGTCGCGGTAGTTCTGTGCGGCACTCTTCTCATCGTTCAGGCGGACGTTGCCATGTCGGTACTCAATGCCGAGGGTGGCGGCGACCTCATCCCAGAAGTCCGCGCGTGGGCTGGCGAGGTCGGTGATCGCGTCGGCCTCCAGTTCCAGGTGGATCTTACCGTCCTCGGACTCTGAGATCGAGCGCGTCACGAAGTCGGTCTCAAGGGGGCTGCCGTTCAGCTGGTAGGTGTTGATCGTCACCTCGCGCTCCTCCCCGGTGATGGGGTCGGGGCGGCGTTCGGTGAGGGTCAATGTGCGGGCGTCGGGGTCGATGGTTGCGTGGTACATCTTGAATCTCCTCAGACACGAGCGTTATGTGGATTCCGTGTCCATATGTGTACACACCATACACATATATAAATATGCTGATTGTCGTGGGGGTACGGCACGACTGCGAACGTGTCGCAGCTGGCCGAAGCACGGGGCGGAGTATCGTGGTAACTCAGCGCAAGAGGTAGAACGCGCCAGCGCGTCTCGAAACCCCCTGGAGAGCAACGATCCGACCATTTCTCCGTGGCACGAATCGCAACGGATAATTGTTCGAGACAGTCTATATGAATCACTATAGGAATTTCTAAACCAAACGACTGCGAGTCGACAGAGCCCCGGCAGCCCCCTCCACCGTTTCCGGAGCTTTGGCTGTCTTCGGCTTGGCGACACAATGCTTTTCGATCCTCTCCGAGAGAAGAGAATATGCGCCGTCGTACCCTCCTCGCGACCGCCGCCACGTCCCTCCCCGCAGTAGTCGCTGGCTGCACCAGTCCCGGTGGGTTGGGTGGAAGCAACGCCGCTGCAGAAGCCCCTACAGCACGCCTCGAACTGACGACGATTGCCGACGCGAAACTCCCGACGAAGGTCCTCTATACAGTCCGCCCTGCTGAAGGCAACGACGAAACGGCACAACTGTTCGATCGGATTCTCGACGGTGGCACGACAACGAAGGCGACACGGCCGCCACTGCCCGAACAACAACATATCGCCTACCAGGACGGCGTCTACGAGCTGACGTACGAGGTGATCGAGGAAACGCCGGCCACCAGGTACTCTGTGAAGGTGGATATCGTCACAGACTCAGTGATCGAGGCCGAAGCCATCCAGTTCGCTGCTCTCCCCGAGGTCGATCAAGAGGAATTTGCCGCCCACGGACTCGCGGATGGTGACCCGGTTGGAATCGGGACGACGTTCCTCTATACGGATGCCGAACGCGAGCAATCCGTCCTTGTCCCCGAGTCGGAGTACTCGTATATCATCTGGGACGACGGGACCGAAGCCGAATGGGTCGTCGACGACGCCTACGACACGACGCTGAATACTTATCGCTACACGGCCGACCAGGTGGCAACAGCCGCCGAGTACGGCCAACAGATGCGCGAGCGGTTTACATTCGAACTTGCGGACCTTCCAGACGCCCAGCAAGACATCGTCGAGACGGCGATCACAGACGGCCCGTACGTCGTCGGCCCCGACGAAACGCCGTCTGATGCGCTTGTGGCGCTCGCCAATCGATTTCGCGGCCACGAACAGGCCCACGGACTCGACGAAGACGGCGAAGGCGATCTGAGCGGCACGTATCTGGTTCGGTACCAGGGCGACGTGTACTGGACGACGCTCGTCGTGCAAAGTGACGCCCTCACAACGACGGAGAGGTGAACGAGAGGGGTGAACGAATCACTGGCGGGATAATCGTGGGTCTGAAGTCGCAGAAATCCATTGGACAACGTCGGAAGTCGACTAGAAGACCGCCCTGTGCGAAGGCCCTGAGTAAAATAAGCGGCGTACGCGAGTCGCTACGACACATCGGGGGTTGCGAACGGGATGACGGCCTCCCGAACGAACCGAGAGTATTCCTCGACATCCATCTCAGAGGGCTCGTAGATGGCGAGATACCCACTCTTGGTGATGAAACCCCGGAGCTCGCGTTGCTCCCACTCAAGATCTTCAAATCCTAAGAGTATATTCGGATGGTCACGAACATCATCCGGAAGATCAGTTGCATGCTGAATGTCCCCGACAGCGGTGATGTGATCAACATTCGATCCCTGATCAGTACCTGCCATATTCATCTCCGCAGAGGGATTCGCTTTGGCAAATTCGACGACATCGATGAGAGCCTGTTGAACTGAACCATCCATCGCAAAACTCAGGAGTTCGCGAGCGGTATCATCTCGGGTACTCTCAGTAATGACGAATTCAGTACTGACCTCGAAGAACTCGGTGTCTTCAACTTGCTTTTCAGTCACCTCACGATCGATCTCAAGTTCCCCATCAGCGTTGATGTGGCGAGTTTTGATCTCCGCCAGATCCTCTCTCATCGTGCGACCCTGACGAATAGTCAGCCCGCTAAACGTCTCTTGACCACCACGCACGCGCAAAGCTGAGCGGAGCGTTTCGCCATTCTTCTGTCGCTCAAGCGGGAACGGTTCGGTGTCGATTTGACTCCCTTCAACTACCAAATTGATGGCACCTGATTTCATGCTATCACGCTACCTCTTTCTTAAGAGGGGGTGGATAATATAGATTATTTTATTGTCAAGTAAGATTTGGATACGGTTGAGTGTAGGGTAGGAAGTGGCAATTTACACACAAAGATAATACCCTACGGTTGAGTATAATCAAGGAAATGACCGTCAACCCGCCGGCTCAAGCGGTCTCCGACGATGAGCTCATAGAGGCGGTGAGGCAGGTCTGTGAGAAGCGCGGACTACCCGTTGCTCCAACCCGATTGATCGAGGAGGTGGACGGAATCGATATCCAGCAGCAGACTATCAAGCGACGACTGGACAAGATTGATCACCGTGTGAATTCACTCAAGGTTGGTCGGGGGAAGGTGTGGTGGGTTCCTGACGACGAGGAAGTGGAAGGCGAAGTTGATGTCTCCGCCATCAATTGGGCGCAAATAGAGCCTGAAGAAATACCACCGCAGAAGATCGAAGACCATCCGGAATTCAATATTCCAGATTACTGGGAGTCGTGGACGGAGCGAGCTAATACAGTGGTGACGATTGCCTTCCCGCCAACCTTTGTCGGTTTCATCGTGTTCGCTCTCCAAGATGCAAATATACCCGTCGTCGGAGGAATTGGCAGGGATGCTGCCACACTAGGGGCGCTCGTAACTCTGGCAGGACTATTCTTCATCGTGATCGGTATCTTGATCGGCATTGCTGCAAAAGCCGGAGCATTCTTAGCCGCCCATGGTGTTGACGAACAGGTCCAAACTGCGAGATCTAAGATTGTGGGTACAATCAAAGACCGAATCCCTCTGTCCGTTTCTTGGAAAAGCTAGCATCTTCGCCGGATACGAATACTGCTCAGTTTATCTTACCAAACACTTGCCCAGATCTGAGAGTCCATATTTGGTAAGACCCGACGCGACATCCAGCTGTTCAAAATAGGACAGAAATTGACTTTCCGACTTTGTTAATGGAGTCGGAAACTCAAAGTGGCTGGCGAGGGTTCTCGTGGGTAACTGTATATAAACCGATGTCCACCAACACGAATTCGGAAACTCAGCCGAACGAACAGGCCGATGTCTGGCTCACGCCCGACCAGGTCGACGCGATGCGCGATGTAGCGATCGACACCGGGGCCAAGTACCTCCGACAGCGTAACGAGGCCATCATCACGTTGCTCGCGGATACCGGGCTCCGCAACGAGGAGCTCACGCAGCTGACGGTCGAGATGTACCTGCGTGACCAGGGAGAACTCTACCTCCCGAAAGAGATCCAGAAATCGAGTCACAACGGCCGCTCTGATTGGCCACGATCCCACCATCTCGAGCTCGACGTCGACGGAACGCTAGGTACCCAGCGCTCCCTAAACAGTTACCTCGACAATCGATGGAAGGAGAGTCCCTATCTATTCCCGAGTCGCCAGAAAGAGCAGATCACGACCCGGTCAGTCCGGAATCTCGTTAAACGCGCTGCGGTCGAAGCTGATGTGCGTCCCTACAAATACGAGAATGGGGACTTCGGACGCGGTGACCCCCAGGACGTCCATCCTCATGTCCTCCGCCACAGTCTCGCCTACCGGCTCCTGCACGAGCGCGACGACGATAAGTTCGATATCTACTTTGTCCGGAATCGGTTGCGGCACGCCTCCCTCCAGACGACGCTCCGAGAGTACGACCACTTCCGCACAATCTGATAATTTGTGGGACAAATACTATATTTGGCTGAGACGCCACATAGAGGTAATCAACAAATTTATAGTGGGTTAGGCCAAATAAAGAGTTAGATGCCACAGAAGAACTACTACGAGGCGGCGCTGGCCATCGCAGCCATAGAGATGCAGCAGATCACGCCCGCGCTGCAGCTCGAGGAAACGGCTTCCCGCGAACCGAAGCGAGAACAAGAAACCAGCGTCGAGGCGTGTACTACCCGGCGGTTCGTAGATGAACAAATCGCGAGGAAGGGATCATACCACGGTCGCCACCCCGACGACATCTACATCACCGCCCCAGCCCTCGCAGAAATCCTCGATGTTTCAGACGAAACAGCCCGCCGACGTCTGAAGTACTTCGAAGACCAGGGAGTGCTTCGCGTCGCTGCCGATGCGGGAGAGAAGCGGCTGTACTACGAGATGGTCGACGACATCACCGGCGTCACTGAGGAGAACGTGCGCTCGGAAAGCACGATCGTTGACACCGCTAAGCGACTGCTCGCGGCCGCGGAGGAGCGATAACAATGAGTCACGAGACAGCACTTGAACAGGATGCCCGAGAGAAGCTGACCGCCGGCCAGAGGGTGACCGCAGTCATCCTCGAAACCGATGTTGATGACGACGGGAAGGCACTGACGAAGATTGAGAACATCAAGACGTTCGTCAGACCTGGAGAGTATGAACTAGAGTGGGGCGACACGGTCTGGATCAAGATCGTCGACGTCGGTCGGTCACATGCTGAGGCCCTCGTGCTTTCGCGGGCTACGTAGCCATCTCTCTATATGGTGCCATAGACGAGTCAAAAACAGGGATCGGAGTTCAGTCCCAGCTCGATCGATACCGTTCCCGAACCTCATCGGCCTTCGCTCGCCACCGGCGGATCGACCCGCGCGGCCGTCCCTCGAACAGTTCGGGGGCCTCCTCGACAGAAATCTCCGTGACGTAGTGCATCCTGTGAGTCTTGATGTGGATCTTCTCGCCGTCGACGTGGTCTGCACTTTCGCCTGCGCTATACGGATGAGACTCGATATCTGAGTGGGGTGGCACGATGCCGATCCGAACGATGTTGTCAGTCACCTGCTCGTAGGCCGCACAAACGATCCCCCCGTTCTTTTCAATCCGCTTCATCGCGTTGATGTCCTTGACAGCTCCCTCACCGTGGGGTTCGTAGACCGACTTGTGGGTGATCGGACCCACACCCCAGTCGATACCGAACCGATTGTCGCCGAGCAAGTTCGCGATCCCGTCCGAGTCGAGCGCGAGTTTGTGGCGCACGAAGTAGACGGGCAGTTCCTCAAGGTCGAACTCGTCTTCGACCACGATCCGCAGTTCTCGGTCAGCAAACCGTGAGCCGAGCGTCGCGCGACCCCGACCATCCGTCGTGGCTTCCATCGAAATTGGGATTCGTACCATCTCATACGCCACTACTACACCCTATTATAAAAAATTATTGCCCACAAATTCTACCGTATACCTGAAACTCCCTAATAACTGTTTTCAAGGCATTCTATAGTGGTGTAGAATAGAGAAACGTTACACAGAGTGTGTCAGAAGCGTCGCGATCTGTGGGTTCAGCGTAGAATCAACGGCACACAATACCGGGGAATGTTACATAAGGCAGTCGGCTACGAGCCAGTGGACGACAATCTCGGCAAAAAAAGGAGGTTGTCCGTGGCTACTCCCAAGGGGCCAGAAGGCTCCAGACCCAACGGAGTCCGGCTGCAGTTTCCTCAGCAGCCCATCGGAGCAACCTGAAGATACTTTCTACGAGCCAGTTGAGGAACGGCTGGATGACAGTGGCCCAGAGATTCTGGCACCCCGCAAGCAACGAGGCGACGGCAGCAATCGCGATCTCCTTGAGGTAGAAGAGGAGCGGTGTCAATACGTGGACGACGAGCCACTTCCCACCCCGCTTCACGTAGGGCGACGACTTCTCGACGGCACGTCCCGCGGTGTCCTTCCAGTTACGTAGTCCAGTCGCCGTACTCATTTCTCAAGTTCAAGCAACCGCTCAAGCGCCAAGTCCCGAACTTCACTGATGTGGTCGACCATTTCGTTTTCGGTGTTGATCTGGTACATCGGGCCGCCTCCGACCTCACGCGTCTTGACGACGACACCCATCTCACACAGGTCGTCGATGTTCTCGTAGACGGTACTCCGGGCAACGTCGCCAATATCAGCGATATCACTCACGTTCAGGTCACGGTCGCGCTCGCTCAGGAGAGCCCAGATAATCTTCACCTTGCCAGACGCCCCGAACACATGGACGAGTGGTTCATTTCCTGAGTACTGTTCGTCGTTGTCTCGTCCATCACGCTTGATTTCGGTCGACATCACACTACGGTGTTGTAATGGCACGCTATAAAGTAGTTGGGTCATACTACGACCCTGTTGGATTTCACAACAAACATTAAGTGAGGGGGCGTTCTATATGCCCTTGTGACCGCCCGGGAAATACACACCAAGGTCATCCAAAAGCTTCTCTACCAACGCCGCTTCGCGGCAAATCCCGTTACTCCTGCCGCCGTTACTAACTGGTTTCCAGCAGGTGAAAGGGAGCGGGTCGAGCGAGAGATCGAACGGATGACCGCCGACCCAGACGCTCCACTCCAACCAGTACAGGACGGCCCGCAGGTCTGCTTGCCGAGCATCGACGAGGTGCTGCGCTACCTCGACAAGCAGGGCGCCGACATCCCCTCCGGGCTCGAAGTCTTCGTGCAGTCTCTTCCCCTCCATGAGTCACGAGTTTAGCATCATTCGCGAGGAGAACGGCGACCAGCCCAGCGTCGACGACCAAGTGACCGTCGCGCAAGCCCTCTACGACGAGGGCGTCCTCTCCGAGGAAGAGGCGCTGAAAGAGGACGAGATCGCGGAACTTCTCGAGGAACGAGGGGACGAACTGGAGTATAAGCTCCGGACGTCCCTCGACAACCTCCGCGACATACCGGTAATCGTGGGCTACTTCCCGCCCGGGTCGAGATACGTCCCGATCAGCGAGCGACGGGACGAGATCGTCTTTGGAGAAGTCGAGGAAACCGTACGCATCGACCGAGAGGCCCTCCTTGACCACGTTCACGATGACGATCCGGACGACGAAGAGGAACTGCCGCTGACCGCCGATGGCCGCGGGATCACGGTGCGAGAAGTGATCGCCGACGATGCGGACATCGATCCCGAGAAGGTCAAGCACTATCTCCGCAACGGCAGCCGGGACACCCAGCGCGAGCGGCTCAACGACGCCATCGACGCGATCGTCGACTCTGACGAAGTGACGAAACGCGACGATTACGGGAAGGTCGTGTTCCGCCACAAGGCCTACCGCTACCACCTGATCTGACAGGGTACTCTCTATGTTCCATACGACCCCAAAGCCGACAGGCGATCGATTGAAATTGAGTGAGTGTACGTGAGTCTCGTGAGTCTATTCCGGAAAGCGATTGGAGATTTTCGTTATAACAAAGCCGCTGCTTTTGCCCACGGACTGCGAGTGCTGACGACAGGTATCGGTGGAGCCGTCGCTGGGCTCAGCATTCTCGCCTACTTCGATATCATTCGGCCTGTCCAAGTGCTACAGGCAGCTGGATACGCAACCCTCCTATTCGTGATGGACTACGCGCTCATCAGAGACCTCGCCTTCGGGCTCCGGTTCATCGCGCCCGATCTCTTTGGCTTTCTCAGCCTCTCAACCATCGTATCCGGAGTAACCGCAATCGGGGCACTGTCCATCGCCTGGCGCTGGCATCGATCTCAACGATAGGCGTTTGATACTCCACTTGAGTGGAACTGCTGGGACGGACGACAGCTATACTAATTCCTATAGGAATTATATTAGGGATAGCTATAGGTCTATGCCGGGCCGCTCACGGTGATTACAATCAGCCCGATATATCATATGTCGCTATACGGAATAGCGAGGGGGTGCTACAGGTTTCTCTATAGGGAAAGCTATAGCTTAGAGGCCCTTGGTTGCCTGTTCGCGGGCCGCCTCCCGAACTGCCTCGAACTCTTTGGGAGCTGCCTCCTGGAACCCGAGACGGAGTGCAAGGCGAAGGATCTCACTCCGATCGACGGCCCCCTCCTCGAGATCGAGCTGACGCTGAAGCGCGTGGCCGACTTCCTCCAAGCGGTCAGGATTCTCTTCAAGTGCGCGAATAAATGCCGCAAGAGGCCCATCCCACACGCTGATAGTCTTCTGTTTGTCGCCGGCGTCGATAGCCCCCAACTCATCGAGGATGTCCTCGACGAGATCGCGCTTCGCGTCTTCGGCAGCCGCCTCTTCGATTCGGTCACCATGGGACGTCTGTTCGCGAAGGGCCGCGAGATCGTCGTCGTCTTCAGCCATGGTGTTCACCTCCGAGCCGTTCGACAAGCGTTTCAGCGGCAGCGAGATACGCCTCACGGGCCCGGCGTGCTGTCGTCGACGGCTCTTCGAGCGCAAACGCAGTCTGGCCGCGGTCCGCAGCGTTCCGAATGTCTTGCGAATACGGGACGTAGTCGGGCGCGATAGCGTCCGGATACTCCGACTCAAACGCGTCCAAATATTCCTCGGCGAGATTCGTTCGGGTATCGACCTTGTTCGGGAGCACGAGCGCGAGCTCGATGTCGACGGCGAAATTGTCGGCAATCTTCCCGAGGTCGCGGCGTAGCGCATCAGCCTGCTCAGCCTCGA
>NZ_JAMQOQ010000012.1 GCF_031624635.1 Halogeometricum sp. S3BR5-2
GTTGTGTCGGCTTCTTTCCGTCCACGTTGTCGAGAGCGTCTTGCAATTCCTCGACGGAGATCTCGTCGAGATGATTCACTAGCTACTGCAACTATCTCTGAGTAAAAAGTTCTACCGGTTACTATAGAAGAACGCACCGACGGCGAACGTGGAGCCGGCCGAGTGACAGCCGATTAAGCCTTTACGTCGTAGCCAGCCTGTTCGATTGCCGCGTTCACGTCGTCGTCTGAGACTCCATCCTCGAGGACTACGTCGACCGTGTCAGCGTCGTGATTGGCCTCGACCCGACTCACACCGTCGAGGTTTCGCAGGGCGGTCTCCACGTTCTGTTCGCACCCGTTGCACGACATCCCGGTGACGGAAATCGTCTTTCGCTCCATACGGGCCTGTAAACACTCGCGGGGAATGACCGTTACGGTAACCGTTGTATCGGTTTCATCTCTACTAGAGGTGAGGCGTTATCGTCCGGAGAGTTGTTTGTGTCGGCCCTAAAGAGGTGGAGGCTCTTCGAGATGGGGACCACTGACGACAAAGAGAGTAACGAATTCCCTCCAGAGAAGCGTCTGGAAGCGCCGAACACACGCCTGATCAAGGCCGGTATCGCGACGATTCCGGATATGGAAACCCTCCAGGAGTGCGTTGCCTACGAGAACGCCCACCAGAATCGGACGCAGATCCTGCGCCGGCTCAAGTGGAAGGCTGAAGAGCTGCGTGAGGACGAAGATTAAGCCCTATTCTTAACCAACAAGCTCCGCGTGAGTTCTCCTATTGTTGGTTAATCGGCTGTACCAGTACTGTTGGAGCCTTATGAGTTGGACGCTAACTCTGGTGTCAACCGAGAGGAGGAATGCCTAGTGGCCGGAAGAAGCCCGGATATCCCCCTGAAAGAGGGCTGTTCCAAACCGTTATTTAATACCCCGAGAACAACCCTTTATCTGGATAATGAATCCCCTCCTTCTAGGTCACGTCATAATTTTCGCACTATCTGCGATTGCCTGCGTGGCGACTATTCCACAAGCACGGAAGATACAGCATCCGGAGACACGTGAAGGACTGATCGTCTTCCTCGGTTCCGTTGCTCTGTGGTCTGGAGGGTACATTGGCTATCTTCTCGCACCGACGCGTGCCGGGAAACTCGCTTTCTATATATTTGGCTTCATCTTTGCGTTCGTCGCCGTTGGTGCCTGGCTCTACTTTTGTGCTGCATATACCGGTCGGCCACCTCGGCACGCCCCATTCCGAAACCTCATACTCGGGACGTTCCTCTTTTTCACCGCTCTCAAAGTCACGAATCCACTCCACAATCTCTACTTTACGACGGAATGGGTCACAGAACCATTCCCGCACCTCGTGATCCATCACGAACTGCTCTACTGGATCGTCTTGGGGCTATCATATGCCGCCATCGCTGTCGGATTCTTCGTACTGATGGAGCGGTTCCATCATACTGGCAGTGACAGCCGTCCGCTCGTTGTGCTCGTTGGACTCTCAGGCCTCCCAGCTGTTGCAACGATTATTGGTGGTCAAGTCGACTGGCTGCTCCCATTAATGTATGAGCCTCCTGGCGTCGCCCTCTTCGCTGTTGGAACGCTCTTCTTCTACAGACAGCGTTTTGAGGCAATTCGATTAACCGGAGAGTCAGATAAACCCGCAATCTTCCTCGACCAAGAAACCCGGATCCAGGATTATAATCAAGCGGCTCGCAAACTATTCCCAGCCCTTGAGGATTCCTTTGGCGAACCGCTTGAGGCTGTGAATACCGCACTCGCAGATCATCTCACCAAACAAGATATCCTAGCAGTTACGCAGGATGGTGAAACACGGTATTATGACGTGTCGAGCACGCCATTCTTAGCAGGAGAGGTGACGACCGGCCAATTAGTGACGGTTACCGACGTAACTGAACGCGAGTCGTATCGACAGCGACTCGAAGAGAAAACCGAACAACTCGAGGCCCTAAATCGCGTGGTTCGGCACGACATCCGGAACGATATGACCGTGATTCTCGGATGGGCCGAGATCCTCAAAGACCATATCGATGAAGATGGGGAAGACGCTCTGGACCGAGTGTTACAGAAGTCCCAGCACGTAATTCAGTTCACAGAGGTCGCACGTGAGTTCGTTGAATCACTCTCGGAAGAAGGAACAGCTGAATTAGAAGAAATCCAGCTTCAGCCACTTCTTGACGCTGAGCTCGCTGCAGTACGTGATTCGTTCTCGAACGCGCAGTTTCACGTATCGGGTGAACTCTGCGACGTATCGGTACAGGCAAACGAGATGCTTTCTTCGGTTTTCCGGAATATCCTCGAGAATGCGGTCCGACACAACGACAAGGAGACCCCTGAGATCACCGTCTCCTGTGAAGAGAGTTCAGAGACTGTCCAGTACCGGATTGCAGATAATGGACCTGGCATCCCTGACCAACAGAAAGAACAAATCTTCGGGAAAGGGGAGAAAGGATTGGACAGTCCAGGATCGGGGATTGGTCTATATCTCGTCCATCTACTAACTGACCAATTCGGTGGTGACGTGTGGGTCGAAGACAACAACCCAACGGGGTCAGTCTTCGTCGTCGAACTGCCTATTCATAAACCGTCGAACAAGGCGTCTTAGTACTGAATTTCAGTATAACCTAGTCGTCGGCCCTCGCTTCGAAAAAGTGGAGGTAGCTGCCATCCGCCTTCCGAGAATTGCCCATCGAGCCGCGGTTCCGATCAATATCTGGAATAGAGTGAGTGCAGACATTCATATACCGAGCCGGGACCAAACTGAGTGACTCAATCCTCTCAGAAATCATGGGTAAGAAGCTGTACTCAGACGATGAACTCCTCAATCGGCTCCAGAAGTTCGCTGAGGAACTCGGTCGTCCCCCGTCGCAGAGTGAGATGGACGATTCGGGGCCCCATGCTTCGAAGACGTACGGGAATCGGTTCGGGTCGTGGAAAAACGCACTTGAGGCTGCCGGACTTCAGACCGGAACGAACGATCCAAACGGACGACCACCGACGCCCGAAGAGGACCTTCTTACTGATCTCAAATCAGTTGCCGACATCGTAGGGGGAACTCCGTCAGAGCGCGAATACGGTACTCATGGAGAGTATTCGGTGAAGACATACTGCAAGCGATTTGGAGGGTGGAATTCAGCACTACAGGCGGCCGGTTTTGAACCGAATGTCAAAATGAACCTCTCCGAGAAGGCTCTCATTACTGCCTTACAGGGGTTCGCCGAGAAACTGGGTCGACCGCCCACGACAGATGAGATGGACCGGAGTGGCCCCTACACCTCGAATTCGTACAAGCGAGCGTTTGGAACCTGGAATCGTGCTCTTCGGCAGGCCGGGTTGGAAGTTCACTCCGTGTGGAATGTGAGCGGGGACGATCTGATATCCGAACTCAACAGTCTCGCCGAAGAGCTAGGTCATGTCCCTCGGAAGGGTGAGATGCAGAGCCAAGGGAAATGGAGTGCGGCAGTCTATCAGGAGCGATTCGGTTCGTGGAATGAAGCTCTACGAGTTGCCGGTTTCGAGCCGAATAAGCGGTGGCGAATTCCACGGGAGGAGTTATTAGCCGAATTGCGGGCTGTTGCGAATGAGCTGGGCCACCCACCGGCAACGACGGAAATGAACGAACACGGGAAGTTCACCATCGATCCGTATCAGCGTGAATTCGGAACATGGCGAACGGCCCTTCAAGCGGCCGACCCGGACTATCTAGAAAACTACCGTCAGTCAGATACCGAGACAGTTCCGTTTGGCTCGAACTGGCCACAGATTCGTGAGGAAATCATCGCCCGTGATAACGAGTCCTGTCTACGCTGCGGTATGGGCCGCGAAGCTCACCGCGAGAATTTCGGACGTGATCTTCCGGTTCACCACCGGATTCCTCGACGCCGGTTCTACGACGACCCAGACCAGTCGGTCGACGATGCAGATGTCCCGAGTAACCTGTTGACTCTCTGTATCCCGTGCCATCGCCGCCTCGAGCGGTTGCCAGTCCAACCAGTGGTTGACTAACAAGCGGAGTTCTACGCTCAGTTCGAATCAAATCGCCGTCCAGCAGAGCGTCTACCTCCCGCCGGCGTGACGTAGGTGGAGTTCAATTCTCTTCCCGATCTTCCCGAACCGACTGGTGAGCGAGGGTTTCTCAGTCCTTAGGCTATGAGAAGCCACGCAGCTCCGAACGCAAGCAGAGAGACGGTCAGATTGCCGAGCGCATTTAAAAATGCAGCTCTCTGTTCGCCCTGCTCCCAGAGGCTAACGGTCTGAAAACTAAACGACGAGAATGTCGTGAACGCCCCACAGAATCCGACACTCACCAAGAGGAGGATGTCGGAATCACTCACCCCGAAGATGACTGACCCGAGGATGAAGCTCCCGAGTGCGTTGACCACGAGAGTGGCCCACGGGAACGACGTGTTGTCGATCAGCTGTCCGACCATATAACGCAGTACTGCACCGACTGCTCCGCCAATACTGATGAGCAGGACCTCCATTAGTCATCACCCGGCGTCGGTGGCTGAATAGCGGTTTTAGACGTTTTGGCTACGATTTTTCGACTGACAAGGACTCCGCCAAATCCGGATGCGTAACTGGCAATAATGTATGGAACTGCGAGTTCCGGTGCGGTCAACGCAATGTCGGCCACGAACGTGCTGTAGGTGGTAAACGAAGCAAAGAAGCCCGTTCCGAAGACATAACGCAGCCGTTTCGTGAGGATCTCATCTGCTCGAGCATCGAAGAGGAGTAACCCAAGTCCGAAGCTCCCGAGAGTGTTGACGAGGAGTGTAACCAGGAGTGCGTCACCCGCTGCTGCCCCGACAGCGTATCGAAGGTTCGCACCGACGATTCCACCAAGTGTAATCAATACGATCGCTTCCCCGTGCCGAATGAGTTGTCTCCGTAGCATCTGATGAGCCGAAAGTAGGAGTCATCAGCCGTATCGGCGGTTGGGGAAGGCGGACTCCATCGCCCGTGTTTCACTTCTATCTCCGGCGATCGGACAAATAAACGCACCGTTCTCCAGAATATTGAATGACCGCTGAAAACAGGATTTCGGCGTAAATCACCGTTGGGAGTTGACAGTAGAGGGCATCTGGTTCGACTGTTTTTCGTGCCCCGGAGAGGGCGAGGGCTCCTTCGATAGCCCTCAGAGGTGACTTCCAGTGAGTCAACAACAGAGTCCCGACAACGTCTCGATCGACGAGATCCCGGTCGATATCGACAACACGCAATCAGCGGTGATCGATCCCGCCGACGTCCCCGACGAAATCGAGTCCATCACCCGTGGGCTCGCCAGTGAGAAGCCGCCGACGAATCCGCTGGTAGTGCTGAAAGCGGCCCGGTGGTGGTACATCCACGGCAAGGGCGGCACGGATCCCGCCTTTCAGTGGGCCATCGAGTGGGCGCGTCACCTTGCGACCGACACGCCTGGCGATGTCGAGCGGTTTGACGAGTTCCTTGAGTACCTCGTCTCGGTTGGCTTTGCGGACGAACGCCACGAGCTCCGCTGACCGCCAGAGCGGTTTTTTGAACGCCCCTGAGGGGTGCGGCGCGGTCTGAGCAGACGCAGTTGCCGTGAACTTGATTCGGTGAACACAATGGCTACGACCAGTGATTCGTGGGTCTCCTTCGACCAGACCGACACGCGATCCGACGAGATGAACAGTACGATCGAACAGTGGATCGACGACCTCGTCGCCGGCGTCGACGACGCGCAGGCCAGCGCGGAGTTCCAGGAGTGGCTTGACGTCCAGAGTCGCTTCCACGACTACTCGTATCGGAACACGCTCCTCATCAAGCGGCAGTGTCCCGAGGCCAGCCGGGTGGCGGGCTACCGGACGTGGCAGGAGGAGTTCGACCGCCACGTCACAGAGGGCGAGTCAGCCATCTGGATCTGGGCGCCGATCATCACCAAGCAGTGCCCGGAATGCGAGAACTCGCCGAGCTACCACGAGGAAAGCGACTGTGAGTACGATGAGACGCCGCCCGAGGAGTGGTCCGAGGGCCTGGTCGGGTTCAAGCCTGCGCCGGTGTTCGACGTCTCCCAGACCGAAGGCGAGCCGCTTCCCGACTTCGACACGGAAGCGACCGGGGACGCCGGCGACCTCGTCGAACAGTTGACTGTCGCCGCTGACGACCTCGGCGTGACGGTGCGGATCGTTCCAGCCGAGGAGTGGACCCACGGCGAGGCGAAGGGCATCTGCGAGCAGCTGAGCCTCGTCGACGTCCAGCCGCTCGTCGAGGTGCGTGATCGGGAGAACGAGGCCGACCTCGCGCGGACGCTAATTCACGAGTACGCCCACGCTCTGCTCCACTTCGACATCGACGACGACACCGAGCGAGCGAAACGCGAAGTCGAGGCCGAGGCCGTCGCGTACGTCGTCGGGCGGTACTGTGGACTGGATACTAGCGGGTCGGCGTTCTACCTCGCTGCGTGGGAGTCGGACGATTCCGAGGTCGTTCGCGACCGACTCGGGCGGATCAGTCGGACGGCAGAGGAACTCATCGACGTTCTCGAAGGCTGAGCAGCTGACTTCGCGGGTTTAACCAACAGATTCGTCGGTCACTCACTTTGTTGGTTAAGTTTTTCAGCGCCCGCCGAAGGGCGGAGGCGCATCTCACCCTCCGTCAAACCATGACTGATCGATATCTCACGGCAGTTCTCGAGGAAGCCGAGCGCGTCGCAGAGCAGCACAATCAAGTCGCGCAATCGGCGGACAACCAGGCCCACGAGTACCTCCGATACGCTGTCCTCCGACTCCTCGAAGGCGAGACCGGAGAACGACCTCACGCCTTGCAACTCGACGGGGTAACCGTCGGATACGGGAGCGACGAAGCGATGTTCGACAGCTGGAGTGACGCCGTCGAGTGGTGGGACCATATTCCGCCGCAAGAAGGGTGCACTCGGTTCCGCATTTTCTATCCTGCCGAGTACGAGACGGTTCCTCGAACCATCGTCGACGCGATGGGAGCACTCGGCGCATGGCGCGTCTGGTCCGGTGACGCTGCCGCCTGCGGGTCCTATGACCACCGAGACCGTCGCGAAGTCCACTACCTGTGGCGAGAGGGGCATCCGATCGAAGCCCGGCTGGTTGACCGGCTGCAGAGCCCTGACGCCGCTACGCCTGACGGGGGCCAGACAGGAGATATGCGTGATCGGATGGTCGTCGCAGAGTCTTCTTCTCAAAGCGACGATCTCGATCCCCGAACGAGGCGAGCCGTCACCGAGGAAATGTCGATTTCGTTGCTCGAAAAAGGCGGTCGGTATGAGGTGCGATCCGGGTCGGGAAACCGATACGAAGTCGACGTCGTCAGTGAGTCGTGTTCCTGTCCCGACTGGCAGCAGCGAGCACCCGATGGAGGATGCAAGCATCTGCGGAGAGTCGATCTCGAGATCAAGCGCGGCAGTGTTCCACGGCCCGACGGGCGACTCCCAAAGACATCGATTTGAGGCCTTTTCGCCGAGGGACCGTTTTTTCGGAGCATATCGTCTACCTCGGAACGTCGTCTACTCCCGTCGCTGCAATCCACTTGTTCGGTTCGTTCTCCAGGATGTCCCCAATGTAGAAGGACACGTACGACATTAGTCGAGCTATGGAATTCTTCACGGCGGCCGACGTTCTCAGCCACAGAACGGCCGCGACACCAGATGAGCCCGTAACTGTCGATCTGGATGACTCGATTCAGAATGCCTTGACGCTCATGCTGGAACACGATTTTGACCAGCTCCCAGTGGTGAGCGATGATGGTGTTGAGGGTACAGTCACGTACAAATCGGTCGCAAAATACGTGAAGTCAATGGACGATCCGCGGGTCGAGGAGACCTCCGTCAAAATCGCCCTGAATACGAATCCCGAGTTCGTGGACCGAGACCACGATATTTTCGAGTTGTTCGATACGCTTGCCGAGGATGACTATGTCCTGATTGGCGACCAAGATGGCCTGGACGGGATCCTGACCCGCTACGATATCCTCTATTTCCTCGAACATCAGGTCGAACCGTTCCTCCAGATTGGCGAGATCGAGGAAAGTCTCCGCCACCTGTTCCGTGCATCCTTTGATGACCTAGACCAGGCTATCGACGAGACGTTCGCCGATCGCGCTGAGCATGACGAGAGCTATGAGACGCCTGATTGCCCCGAAGACTTCTCGTTCGATGACTATCGGATGTTCATAATGCGAAACCTCGATCACCTGCCACCACGCCTCTCACAGGAACGCGATATGGTCGAAAGCCTGCTTGAAGATATTCGCGAGACGCGGAACGCGCTTCTCCATTTCCGGGCCGAAGCCGATGAGGTTGATCGGGACCAGCTAGATATGGCCCATGGGTACTTCACTGGCATTGCAAGTACCGTGTAGGGCACCACCAAGTCCACCGAACTTCACCGGTACTCTCAATCACTGACAGAGATTAAATATCGAGTCTACAATGGGCAATTGTAGAGGTAGCTCTCGTTATGGATTGGCCGTATTTAACGCAGACGTCCGGACCTTCGCCCGATGCGAGCGAAAACCAGTATTTCACGATCGAGGGCAACGTCCGGAACCACTATGTGGACTTCCCGAACCATCTCGTCGACGCGTTCTTCTCGAAGGTACTGCACGAAGTGCCCGAAGCCTATCCGAATGATCCCGAGAACCAGTACAAGACGGCGCTCGAAGTCACAGAGCGATATAATGAGGCACTTGATGAGATGGGGCTGGACTTCCTCCAGCTCCGAATTGTTGACCGGTCCTCATCACGCCCCCAGCCGTACTATGGGCTCCAAATCCATGGACTGGATAGCTCCAAGTTCGATGCCTTTCTCGACTCGTTCGCAGAGACAGACGAAGCGACGCTAGAGGAGAAATACCACTATCTCCACGGCTCAAAATACCCGGTCTCGGAAGTGGCCAGCAAATCGCAATCGGATTCAATTGCGTCGAGAAAGCAGGTGCAGGAGGCTGTCAAAGCGCGAGTTGAATCGGAGAAGGACTCGATCACAAAGACGACGGAGACGTTGCTCTCCAAGATCGACGAATGGCGTGACGAACTCCAAACGTACTGGCGGCGGACGACGTGGCAACGGTTCAATACCTTCCCCGCAGTGCATCTCTACCTGCTGGAGATGGAAAGCATCATCACCAATATCGATGTGCTTGCAGACCGCGGTTCGATCCCGCCGTGCTACCGAGAACTACGGAAGCTCTTGGAGAATTTGAGCTGGTCGGTGTTCGACGATCTCCTGTTCATCAACGCAGAGTACGCTACCATCTACGATGACTCCTCAGTACCGGCGCATACCCCGCCACGTCCATTCTTGTCCGCTAATCAGCAATGGTATGACTGGGTTAGAGGTCGACAGACTCCGAGTTTTGAGACACAGCGCAGTCAGCTCCGGGACCGTCTCTACGACCACAGTACCCGGTCACGACTCAGCTACGACGACAAGTACGGCATCACCAAGGGTACCATCACCGAAGTGCTCAAGACGAACCTCTCCTACCCGCTCTACATCGCGCTGGCAGGACTCGAAGTAGAGACCACCGAGTCGGTCGAATCGTTCGTGACTCCTGTCAACCCTGCCCATCTCAAGCCTGGCGTTCGCCGCACGATACAGAATGTCGTCCGATCACTGAAAGAGGGGCGACGGCTTGGCCAGCTTGACGAGGAGTTCATCGATACTCTCACCGACGAACTACTTGACATCAAAGCCAACTACCTCGTACCGCCGTTCCCATCCAACAATCACGTCATCGGTTACTTGGATTCGCTCTGGCACCACGAGCTTCCCTCCCGCCTCGATGACTTCTACGGCGAGTACAGCTTTTTCATTCACTCATATCCGTCTTCGTGGCAGATCCACCCTCACTCTTCCATCCTCGAGTTCAAGATTCTCGCTCACGAGATTGATCGATTCAGCCACGCGGTTTCTACCCTCATCGAACAGTATCTCACAACGTACCATCGGAATTGAGGGAGGCCGGTGATTAACCAACAATCTATGGCTCTGGCGAGTTGTGTTGGTTAATACGAAGGGTCCCAATGTCCTACGAGCCACCGACGCCGCCGGCAGACCTTCCGGCGGACATCGTCGACACCCTCAACGAATACTCCTCAGACCAACTCCGCCACGTATCACGCTATGCGGAAGCGTTGGCCGAGTACAAAGAGCGAACGGACCGTCTCGAGTCGGACAACGACGACGAGGACGAAGAGCGCCCACCCGATCTCCCGGACGACGTCCTTACCAAGGCAACGATCACGATCAAGGAAATCAACGATAACCGCTACTACTACTGGCAGTGGCGAGAGGGCGAAACGGTAACCTCCAAATACAAAGGTCCAGTCAAGCCGGGCGACTGAACCGATCGGGGCCACCCGCCCGATAGCAATGTGTTCGCTCACTAAGACGAAATCAAATCAGGGAATCACACCCTACGTTACGCAGAGCGCCGGTTTGACCGCGCAGAGCGGACGTCGGCACCGTCGCGGAGTTTGTCCGGACAGTACGGACACACCCGTGGCGTATCGACATTATCCGGGGTAAACACACGAGCATACTGTGCAGTAACGAAGGACCCGCAGTTCTGGCATTCGGGCATACTACGGACGCTATACTATACTGATATAGGCTTTCTGACCGAACGGGCCGTCTGAGCAACGAAGCACTCGTGAACTAGGACAGCACCAGTGATGCCCTGCTGCACAATACCCGACTGCGTCCGAAATGACGGAATGAGAGACTTCCGTCTGTATCCATGAGCCTCAGAAGGCGGCGATCGACTCCGTTCGCAGTAGCGGGACAGACCACAGCCGTGGCGACGGGACGAAGTGAAGAAGGAGTGTCAGCGCTCGGGTCGCGGGGCAGTCTCGTACCGTTTGATGTCGTCGGTCTTCTCGACCCGGTCGTAGATTTCTCGAAGCGTGTCTTGTGCGCGGAGGAGCTTGTGGTCCTCGAGGAACTGCCGGCCGCTCTCACTGATCCCGTAGAACTTGTACGGGAGGTCGTTCTGCCGGCGGTCCTCGGGCAAGAGCACCTCCTCGACGACGCCGGCGTCGACGAGCTGCTGGAGGTGCTGGCGAATCGTCGTCTGGCTCTTGCTCGGGTTGACGTAGTCGAGTTCCTTCAGCGTCGGTAGTTCCGACGGATGCCCGAGGATGTCCTGGAGGAGCGCGAACCGCGTCTCCTGGGTGACGACGTTGAGTCGCTCCCGTACGGAATCGAGATCGCTTGGCGGCTGATCGGAGGTACTCATTACTTCGTTGTTCGGGTGGTGCGTGCAAAAGCGTTTCGCCCTAATACGAATCGAGTAGGAGCGAATCGGTCTATGATGAGGTCGCCACATTAAAGCACGCTATCCGAGTATGCACGGGTAGATGAGTGAGGATCCAGTCACTGTTGATGAACTCGCTGCGAAGGCCGAGGAGTATCTTCACGAGACCTCACTCACGCCGGCGGAGTACGAAGCGCTGAAACAGAGTGTTGCGGAGCTCACGCCGATCTTCTCGGCTGAGCATTCGTACTTTGTCCTCGGCAGCTATGGTCAACCCGAGATTCGCCGTCTCCAACTCGTGAAAGATCGCCTCAATCGGCGGGCCGGCGCGTATGCATTTTTGATGGTCGACATCAGAAGTGAGTGGACGAATACCTATCTCAAGTTCCGTCTGCTCGCTGATTATACGGATACGATCGTCGGTGTCGCCGAACACGCCCAGGGAGGATTTCTGGTCGAACAGGGGTATTTCACGGCCCTGGAGGAATATTTCGCGAAAACGCACGTATTCAAGCGCGAATACGAACCACTCGACCTGGAGGACGTTGAGACCGGAGTGACGAGTGAGAATCCGTATAGTGGTATGCAGACGGCGATTTTTGAGATGTTGGACGATGGCGGTCGGTTATGCCGGTGGACTACTGAAGACGAGCTCGTCGAGTGTGTTGCCACCCTCTGAGCGGACACCTGTGACCTGACGTTCGCTGGCGAAGTCGGCTGGTATTCGATAGCCCAGTACCCGATTGGCGATGGCTGCAGAATGTCGTGGACGAAAGGGGTCCCCCCGGAGTGTGAATGGGACCCGTCAGTCCGACACCCCTCGGTGTGAATGGGCAGCCACCCTCCTCAACACGGCGTTCCATTTCGTCATTGGAAGACGAGGCAAAGCGGTGCCAGCGAAACGGTTTGGCGGATATCCCACCCCCACACCCCTCAGTGTGAATGGTCCCACCACGTGGGGCACCACGATTAAGCTGCTCCTAATAGCGGAACCCGACCAGCGCGGACGCCCCTCCGCCTCCGCGCTGGCGCGTCGGCTTCGGCACAAGTGCCTTGCCTTTAAACAGGATACTACTCGGAGGACTGTTTAGACTCGTGTGTATTAAAATTATCTATTACTGCGGTGCGACACACTAGCCAACCACTGCAAACAGCCAATTTTACCGTATTACCCGCTCTACGGGTTGTTTCAACCTCACGAGACTGCTAACGGCTCTCCAACGACACCAGCGTCATCTAAACAGCTGCCATCCCCTATGCCATACCATTCACACCGAGGGGTGGGGGTGTCACCATCCCATCAACGTCTGGAGCTCCGGTGTCGAATTGATCAGCCCAGTTCGAGTGCTCTCGACGTCACCCTGGAGTGAGTACGATCTGAACTTTCCTTGATCGCCGCCTTCCTTCTTCTTGGATTCGAGAACGCCAGTCGTCACGTGTTTGTTCAGGAGTTCAAGTGCGCGATTGTACCCCTTCGGCTCCACTTCAACATCTCTTGCGACTGTTTGGTACACCTCGTGGATCTCGGACGTACGGAACCACTCCTTCTCCGGGTTGTTCCGATCAAGTCGTGTGAGTGCAAAGAGGAGTAACTTCCCGGACAACGGCGTCCCTTTCACCATTTCCATAAAGAGTTCGACCTCGACGAGTTCGTCGGCCTCGTGGACGTGCTCAGCGGTCACGATGTCGTCTCCTTCCTCGTCGGCAATTTCACCCGCATTGCGGAACAATCGAACTGCGCGTCGAGCGTCTCCGTGTTCTTCAGCTGCGAGTTCGGCTGTTGTTGGTATCACTTCGTCATCGAGGACTCCGTCGTAAAACGCGTCGCGGCGATTCTCGAGGATCGCGATAAGCTGATCTTCTTCGTACGGCGTGAACGTTCGGTGTTCCGGTTGGAGTGTGGATTGCACCCGGGACTCGATTTCGCCTTTGAATTCGATGTCGTTTGAAATCCCGATCGTGAGGACTGGGAAATCCACGTCGTCTTTCGATTGTGTCCGTGAAAGCGTGTAGAGTACTTCGTTGACCTCGCCGTGCTTGTCGATTTCGTCGATAATGACGACGAGCCCACCCGAGAATTCCCGCTGAACGACGGGCCACAACTTCTGATCCCGGTAGTGTTCTGCTGAAAGGCCCTGATAGGGAACTTCAAGCGGGTTTTCCGCTTTGGCGTTCACCTGTTCTGCAATCTTTCGGAAGGTGGAGGTATACGTAGAAATCGGGTCCGGGTTAATGTAGGCTGTAACGATGGGCGAATCCGTCCCGTCCGTTGCTGCTTCGAGGCGCTCACAGACGTGCCTTGCAACTAGTGTCTTCCCTGTCCCGGTTTCACCCCACTCTAGAACGTTGTCCGGAACGCTGTTCGTCCGCATTTTCCGGAGATTCTTCGCCAAGAACGTGATGTGGTCGTCACGGCCGACGATCCGGTTGGCGTCTGGTACGTTATCGATTTCGAGCAGCCACGGTTTTTCAAAAATATTCGATTCGTCTTCTTCGTTGTCCTCGTCGACATTCAAGATCTCGTCGACGGTCGTTTGCGTGGATTCGTTGTTTGGCATAGCCGGACCAATTCATCCCATTCACATATAGGTTGTCCACCCACGGTGTGATTGATTTCAAATCCCATTCACACTGAGGGGGGTGTAACTGATCCAGGGTACTCCCCCCTCAGTGTGAATGGATTCGGCTTAGAGAAAGAGATTCACAATATGAATACATATCACTCCACCATTCACACTCCGGGGGGTGTCGACGTTGTCGCCCACTTGTGGTTTTTTCTCACCGAAGACGATCTCCGTCCATTGACCCATGTATCTCATGGGTCCATCTATCGATAAAACCGAAATATGGTGGTAAAGAGCCGCTATCGGCATCTCAGAACAAGGTCATCCATTCCAGGTCATTGTAAAATCGGTCAACTCTACCTCTCGTGTCTCGGCGAGACTCCGTCGAATATCCGTCTGATCCCAACCCAAGGGCGAGAGGACGCTTTCGACAGCGCGGACGAGTTGTGTCTCGTAATACGATGGATCGTATGTTTCGACCTCTTCGTGGGCGAGTACGACGCGTTCCCGTGAGGATTTCTCGTCATCAACCACGACGTACTCAATATCTTGCCCGGGATGGACAGCGAGGTCCTGGTCGCGAGCCCGTTTCAGCGCTGCGACGTTCTGTGTGTTCTGGGTATAGCCGTCGAGTGGTTTGGAGACACGATTCCGTTCGACGAGTCGCTCCACCGCTACCTCACCGGCATGGAGTTTCGAGACTGCACGGTCGAGACAGCTGAGGACTGCCTCTGGTGACTGCGTCGTATCGAGGCGATCGAGGCATTCTCGCTGGACGTCCTCAATAAATGGTGGCGTCGACCGCTGGCGGGCTTCGATGCCTCTGATCTTGAACTCGTCCTCATCGACGACCTTTCCGAAATACTTCGTTAGTGCGCCGGCGTCGCTCTCGCGTTGTGGGACGAACGCCACCCAGTCATAGTGCGATTCATACTCGAGGCGGATGTCGACTGCTTCGGTGATCTCGGTCGCGAGGGCCTCGAGGGACTCGCGGTCCTCGTCGTCGACGTCGGGGTTTGGGGTCACCCAGATGGAGTCGACGATGCCGTGGACGACACGCCAGCCGCCGGCTTCGAGGCGTTGCTTCGCCGTCAACAAAATCTCGCGCGCGAACGCATTGATTGCCTCGTGGCACTCGATGCGCCCGTATTTGGCGTTGTTAAAGCCTTGGTACCCAAAGCAGGCGACGAGGATCCACTTCAGCGCCCCCGACCGCCCTTCGAGTTCGTCGAGGCGCTCCTCATCAGGCTCGTCACGCTCTTGTTCGCGACGGATGGCGGCTTTGATCTCGTCGCGCGCATCGATGATCGGCTGGAGGACGTCGACGAGGTAGCCCCGGTCGTCACAGATCGAGTACCCGAGTCCGGGGACGTCCTCGCGGTCGCGATGGCACTCGCAGCGAATCACGTCCGGCGAGACGTTGTGCGTGCAGATGATGTTCGGATACAACGAGGAGAAATCGAGTTCGTGGACATCCTCGTGGAGTCCGACCTCAGGTGCGAAGATGAACCCACCACGATCGGCATCGTGGAGCACCCCTGTTGATTTGAATTTCTCGTGGCGCCAGGAGTGCCACGGGACGAGGACGCCGCGTTCGTGGGCTTCACAGATCTGGATGGCTGTGAGGATGTTGCCGATCGACGCCCAGGCTGCCTCCTGTATCGGCTTGCGCGACCGCGAGACCAGGTCGAGGACGCCGTCGATGTTGGTCTCGCCAAAGAAGAACGTGTTCGATCGGTCGATGATTGCTCTTCCGGGCACGTTGTAGCGCGCCGGCGAGTGCCCGACGCGGCCGTAGCTCGCGTAGGTCGAGCGGCTCGCGAGCTGCTGGAAATCGCCCTCTGGGGTCCGGCTCAACGAGAAATTGTCGGCGCCATTGCTGGCAGCCATCTCGTACAGGGTCGGGACGATCTCGCTCGTCGAGCAGACGAGGACGTCCGGATCGTGGTCGTCAAGCGCAGCTTGGACTGTCGTCAGGATATCTGCTGGCGGGCCCGTGACCGTCTCGCCGCCGACGGCAAGTTCGGTATACGCATCGCCTGTTGTCTCTGTGAGTGGGACGTCGAGTCGCAGCGTCGAGAGATCGCTCGTTGGCGTCGGATCTACATCGTTCTCGAGACAGTACCGAAACTCCCGCGAGAGATCGACATTGAAGCAGGCGAGATCCCCCACAGGGTACTCGGACAGCTGGCGTGCCTGTCGAGCCAGCGAGGTGATCCGATCGATGTGGACAACGTCGACGGCGAGGACGTCCTCGTCGTCGCGACGGAAGCCTGGCCGCCGGGCGACGATATCGGTCGCGACGACGTCCGGGTGCCGTTCGTACACGCTGCGGAGTCTCGTGAGGTCGATCTCGTCATCTGGTGCGCGGGATGCGACGTAGAAGCGCGGCGAGTAGTCTTCGCGTTCGGTCGCGACGGCGCCGTCAGCCGTCGTCTCCCATTCGAGGACACGGCCATCATCAAGGAAATCGAATGTGAATGGCATTTTCTATCTATCGTCCTCCAGCATAGGCACGCCAACGTACGCTCACCCGATAATCGGCAGTGTGTTGCTTCCGGAGTTCAGGGAATCTGTGTGACACGGCTGCGAAGGGCGTGGAACGCGAATTTGGGGCTTTCCATCCATTTTCCACAAACACTTCCGGGGCGCTGATCCCCTTCTCCGTCCATCTTAACCAACAAAACCCACGCTTGCTACGGGATGTTGGTTAAGTCTACTAATTACGGTACTGAGGCGCTGTATTCGATACAAATTCATTCGAGAACCTCGAGATCCTCGAGTCCCAGGGCATGGAGAGTATAGTGACCGGGACTATCTTCGATCAGCTGTTTGAATGTCAGCCGAAGTGTGTTCTCCTGCTCCATCCGATGTGCAGTTTTCAACACGATGCGATCAGGCGGCACGATCTCGTCAGGTGCATCGAGACGCACTGTCCGATGAAATTCGATATGTCGGACCTCATCTCCCTTCCGGGGGTCCTTTCTCTCTTCGTGTACGCTTCCGACGGAGGTCTCCCACGGATTCTGAAACGTCACACCGCCAGCCTCAACCGGACCGTCTCCGGTAAGGTGGATTCGAATTCGATCACCTGATTCCAAGTCGTTGATTCTCTGAAAACGATCCGTTGCCATACGAACGGTCTAGTACCCCGTACTAAAAACCATCAGTACAATCCGTCCTCCGTTGTACCTGCCTCGGAGTGTTGTTGCCGATCGTCCGCCTCGTTGAGTGCGTTTTCGAGTTCAGCGAGGCGGTCTTCGTGTTCATCGAGTCGGGCTTCCTGTTCGAGATCGATGCTGATCAGCGCCGGCAACAGCGGGTTTTGGTGGTTCAACAGGCCACTCGCGTCGGCGTGCTCGCGAGCGTACTCGAACAGCTGGTCGAAGCGCGGTTGGTCGCGACGACGGAGCGCCCGACGGAAATCCGTCCATCGCTCCTCGATAGTTCGCAGCGCATCCCGATACGTCGGATTGGTGCGCCCCATTACTATCGCCCTCCAGCACTCGTCCAGGCATCGAGTAGTGGGTTCGCAGTGAGTGATGCGGTCGTTCCGTTGGCCGTCATCCCCGTTCCGACGCCGTCGGAGGTCGTGGTCGGGGTGGAGGGCGAGGCCGGTTCCAGCCCGACCTGTTCGGCACGTGCGCCGAGTACCTGACGCCAGTAGGTAAACGTCGTCTGGTAGTATGCCCCATCGTCGACGGGATAGACGAGCGTCTCGAACTCCTCACCCGTGAACCGTGGCCCCATCCGGGTCTGCTCGCACTCGAGACGGCGATCAGCGGCTGTCGCGACCGGCGCCGCGAACTCGTCCGCTTTGCTGCGAGTAACGAGCACCGGCACCTCGTACCCATCCGCGTAGGTCGCCAGTCGAGCGAGCGTTCGCGCTTGGAGTGTCCCGGCGTGGGCGTCTCCGAGCGTGTCGTCAGTGCGGTACTGCGCATCGACTGCCGGGGCGACGATGAGCGACGGGGTGTGCGAGGACGCGTCCTCGTTGCGAGCCGTCGACTGTCGACTGCTCGTCCCGGTGTCTGCGGTAGATCTCCGGATAGATTGGTTCACCGCCGTCGGGAGATCGCAGACGGTGCCGTAGTGCTGGTAGGCGGTGAACCCGCGCGCGACGTGGATCCGGTTGAGCAACCGCTGGCTGGGGGCGATTTGGGCGAGCGTGGTCGTCGTCGCGTGGCCGTTCGCGTCGACCCAGAAGGCGGGCCCGTCGTGCAAAAGGAGATGGTCGAGCACGAGCGATTGCAAGATTGGGACGCCGCGGCCTCCCTCGACGTCGAGCAGCGTGATGCCGTCCTCAAGTGACGGCAACAGCATCTTCTCCGTGGTTGGGTCGGCTTGATCGGCAAGGGTTCGATTGCGGTTAGCGTCCCGGGTCGGTTGATCCACCGCTAATTGGTTTGATATCGATGTAGAGTGCTTGGGCATACTCGACTAGATGGCCATATTCCCGATAAGCTGCGGCGTGTCGCTTCCGCGTTTCCGGGAAGGTTTGGGACAAATTTAGAACCGGCTCCGTCACCGGATTTCTACTATGTTTCGTCTGTTTCTGGGAATGTTTCCAGAACGGTCTTTCAACCCTCAAGTAGTGATCGACCTTTGGCTGTACTGAATACACAGCGCGCATCTCGAATATTGATGGATGAGATCAACATGTTCCGGTAATTCGACACATCTAACCATACTGGTATGTAATCAGTTATCAAATGGAAATTTCGGTCGACGAAATCGTAACCGCGGCGGCCGCAATCCTCATCGCCTCCCTACTCCAGCCACTTCTCCCAAAGACCATTACTGATATCGACCCTCTCACTTTCCTGAACAACCCGTATCTCCGGGTCGTGCTGATCGCCATAATTGCGTTCGCTCTGCTCTGGTGGCTCCTGTCCTGGGCCCGGAACACGTTCGGTAACAGTGGTAGTAGTGGCCGGTCCGCCGCATTCGTCGCCACGGCTCGAGGGAAGCCTCGGCGCGATGTCTCCGAGTGGGAGGTCGATAAGTTCGGCGTGAAATGGCGAGTGCTGCACGGCCGCCAGCGCAGTCTTGGTGACGCCTACGCGTATGCTGACTCACCGGTCTGTCCGGAGTGCGGTACCGATCTGATGACAGACACGAAATCGCGGCGATTCCGGGATGACAAGCCGATCTGGAAGTGTCCCGGCTGCGGGTTCACGCAGGGGCGGCCATCACGGTTCTTGTATGAGGAGTCGGATGCGGTAGAGCGCGAGGTCGAACGGGAAGCCCGTAGTTCGTGATCCTGTGATACAACCGGTCTACTAGTTGATCCGGTATTTTATGACAGATCACGGCCCAACTACGTGGTAATGAGACGGCGACAATCAGTTGACCATCTCTTCTCCGACCAATCAATCCACGAGTACAGGCGGGAGCAAGAGACAGCGCTGAAGGACGAAATCAAGGGACTGTCCAACGACGAGCTGCAGGACAGCACCGACCTCCTGACCCTGATATTCACGTCAAGATACATACCGTCCCCGATCCAGCTCAACGACTACGATTTGGAACAGGTCGGCGAGGTCGAGAAAGAGGTCCCGCGTGGCCAAGGCCTGCCCGGCCTCAATCAGCGCGGTCGGCCTACTAAAACGTACCAGCGGATCCGTGTGAAGCTGCCGTTCGACGGCGACAGCGACCTCCTGCAGATCAATCCTAGCTCCTCAAAGCTGAACAAACCGCGCTACAATGAATTGAACCGGAACGAGGTCGTCTACCACGTTGACTACACAATCGGGAATAAGGATGCGGAACAGGTCCAAGCCGAAATTCAGTCAGAGGTTGACGAATGGGTGGATAAGGTGGCGTGGTTCGTGGAACAGCTTGAGGATGATATCGCGGAGATGGAGGAGCAGCTGCGGCGAACCGCCCGCCGCTCGATTGAGGAACGGCGGGAGATCGTTGATACAAACCATGCGGTGATGGCCGAACTGGGTGTCGACACCGGTGACACCGCGGAACCTGGATATGTAGTGCCGGAGAAAAAGCGAGAGATTGAGCTACCGTCACCGGCTGCGGACAGTGATGACGAGGTGCTCCAGGACCGGACCTTTATCGAGGTCTTGGATCTGCTTGACGACTTAGGACGTGATCTGGAACGATCCGCCACGCCGGTCCGGGGTCTGGATGAGGAGTCGCTACGGGATATTTTCCTGATGGGGATTAATTCGCATTACTCCGGGTTCGCGACCGGAGAAACGTTCAACCGCGGTGGGAAGACGGATATCCTGCTCCGGTATGATAACGAGAACCTGTTCATCGCGGAGTGCAAATTCTGGGATGGACCATCTGTGTATACGGACGCGGTTGACCAGCTCCTAAACAACCTGACTGTCCGGGATTCACACGCTGCACTCTTGATCTTCTCACGGCGCCAGGACTTCGGGACGGTTGAAGACCGGATACGGGAGGCGACGATGGCGCACGACCGGTACGTTTCTGAGGTGCCGGAGATTGCAGATCACGGCGTATATCGACTGGAGTCGGAGAGTGGGTATCCGGTCCGTGTCGCGGTGAAAGCATTCGATGTCCGGGAATAGGCATAGTACGGCTGAGCCACTGGAGCACGAGCAATCGGGCCTCGGCGAGTTCAGTGCCTGATTGGTGGCGGCGTCACGGTCGCTGCATCGGCGACGTAGCTACCGAATCGACGAGCGAGTACTCTCGATCCCGGATGGTACCTTCTGCCGTGAGGCGGTCTTCGAGATGCTTACGCTCGGTCTTATCCGAGTGTGCCTTCCGCTGAGAGAGCATACGTACTATGCGAGGATGACCCGTCTGTTATCGGGCTAGCACCCATCCTGTTCATCTGATTCCGTGTCCGATGGCCATGTTGGGCCCTCTGGGCGGGGGATCTCATCTACCAAATCCTTCTCGAACTGCGAAGCTCTCCAGGCTATCACGTTCTCCTTCCGCTGGACGTACTTTTCGTCGGTATCCAGCCACCGGGCAATCTCCTCGTACCTGTGACCAGCACAGAGCAGCACCATCAACGCGAAATCGAAGCGATCGAGATTGCTCTCGTTTGCATCAGCATCAATCCGGTCGAGGAACGCCTTTGAGGCATCACCGACGAACTCCATCAGTATCTCATACCGCTCTTCGTCATCAAATCCATCAAATGTGAATCCCTCCGTGATGTTGTTCCTAGGGTCACTCTCTTCGGTATCCCAGCGAATTTCTTCGAGGGTTGCTCTTTCACAGTCGTGAAGTCTCGATAGGCGCTCTGGATTCTCCTGTTCCCAGGTTGTGATTGTGTCGGCTACTGCTTCAGATTGAGCGTGTTCGATATAGGGCTCACACCCTCGCTTCGCGATGACTGACTCGATGTTCTTTCCCGAGATCGTCAGTAGGACGGACGCACATCGATCAGTCTGTTCGAGGATCTGTGCGACTTCACGACGCGATTCGAGTTCGTCAAGGCCTGCACGTTTCTGCGCGTCGTGGACGAGGTTGTTTCTGCGTTCTTTGACCTCGACAAGCGATCCGTGGTCACCTCCGGTCAGTATTTGGATATCACAGAGTTTCTCTAATCGCTTCGCGTGCCCCATACTCCGAACGTGCTCGGTGATGCTGTCGAGACGAGCTTCCTCGCGAAAGAGTTCGTTGAGGACCGTTTCTGTCGTCAGCTCTTCGATGAGTGCCGAGGCGAGGAGGAGATACGAAAAGAATGACCGCTCAACGTCGCTGTCGATCTCGTCGGTGGACCGGAGTTTTTCAGCGATTTCAGCACGCTGTTCGAGATAATACTCGAGGACGTTGTCTGCGTGCCCGACGAGAGAGTTTTGGCGTTCTACGTAGGCAACTTGGAGGAGTAATTCCTTCTCGAAAGGGGTGCTCTCACTCAGCTTCTGGCACTTCTGGAGCGAACTTGTGGGGAGATGGCGAGTCAAATAATCGATGTCGTCGTAGACGAGCGGCGTATTCGTCGGGCAATTGTCTACGATTGACTGAAAGTCGTCGTTGTCAGCGAGCTCGCTGAGTGCAGCACGTATCTCGTCGACACTAAGTTCCCGAACATCTTCTGACGCCTCTGAGTCTTCACCGACCGGAACAACGCGGTACGACGCATCTCCAACGATGACGACCGGCCCTTCCAGATCGAGAACCTGATATTCCCCGATAGGGCTCAGAGAGACTGTCTCTGCGTCTATTTCGAACGATAAATCGAGATTAGTATCGTCGCCCACGCGTCAAAAACTGCAAAGGGCTCTATTCGACTTGGGCTTCGTACTCGTCCCAAAGCGTGTCGATGTCCGTGCCGGTCTCCTCAGAGATATGGCGCAGCAACTGCGCCCTGTTCTCGAACCGACGGAGCTGGCCCTTTGCGCTCATAGTAGGACATAATCGCTCCTGCAGTAATAAATCACGGGGGTGCATTCTCTCGGTCAACAAAACGAGACCTACCAGTTCTCTAATCACCTCGTAGACGACGCGCTGGTGCGAAATGATCGAGTCGATGCCCTTCTGGCAATGGGCACTGATTTGCTATTGCTCTTCTGAGGCGGTGTCTGAGCCGTCTGAAAGTGACTGATTCTGTAATCGACCAGCAGGATAGTACCGACCCTCGTCTTTGCTGTAGAGGTAGGTCTGGATCGGTCTAAGAGTGTTTGAGTTTCGCCCGAAGAGAAAGGCGAGCCCCATCGGGCCAGCTATGAAGAGATGAATAGTCGATGTTTTTGATAGTTCTTTGATTGCGTCTCGTACCTTGGTACGGAAAACACCTGCAGCATGGGCTGCCTGTGCCGGGGACAATTCCACACCAGGCCCATCTTCCGGTGTCAATCTGAGAATACCGTTGAAATCCGGAAGGTCGTTATGCATTTGGTCGATCTCCGGTTGCACATCGGCAGCGATGTTGACGAGCACCGCCAGCTCCGCTCCGTGATTCGGTTGTCGCTGGAGATCTCCTTCTAACCCGCTTTCCTCTTCGTCGATATCGAGTCTCCATTCTGTCATCCCGGCAGGACCGGTGGGTTGCATCCACGTTGCTTGGATACGACGTGTGGTTGGAAGACAGTAACCGGCCGCGAACGCAGCGGGAAGATGCGTTCGGCCACGGAATCGGAGGGTGCGGCCCGATGCGTTTTGAATGAGACTGTCCGTTACCGTAGTTAACGCCGGGAGTAGACGCTGGTTCCATACTTCTTGGGATGGTGGACCATGTTCGAACGATCTCGACCAGTCAATAGCAATCGCTGGATCGTTGTCGTGAGCGGGCGATTCGTAGGTATCAAGTGAACATTCGAGGGGCTCACCGTCCGGCAAATACCCATCTATCCGCTCGATGCGCTCTGATAAGACGGCCTGGACGATCTCTGTAGCTTTGTCAGACGTGGTCTCCTCTAGGGGGAGCATTTTCCAGGCGGAAAAGTCGTGGAGGATCGGTGCCTCGTTGAGTATCGATTTGGCTTCTCCAACGCTGATATCGGGACATGGCACAACGACCACGAAAAACTCGTCATCCTCGTCCCAGCGCTTGTTGAATCCCGGCAACTCGTCGTTGAGAATGATGTCGGAGTCGGCTACGCCCTCACTGACGAGCGCAATACCACTGGCCGTTTCCGGGTTCTCCAACTGGTCGATAATCTCATCTCTGAGTGGCTCTGGCTTCAAATCGAAGATATCCCGCCAAATCGGCACCCCGTGTCGCTCGAGTTCCGTTTGCAGGAAGTTGGCGATGTCCGTCTGTTCGTGCTTATAGCTGAGAAATACACGGCCAGTTGGATCAGTCATATATCGTCACCGACGTTGAGAGTTGTAGCTGCATCTGGGTTGTCAATCCGTTCTAACTGCTCGTATTCCTTACTATCATGGAATAGATAGGCGTTGATCGTGAATTGACCTTCTTCGTCCTGTCCAACGATGAAGAGGAGCGGATGCGGACAGTCGTAGCCGTCGTCGTTGGCGATGTCATTCATCGCAGTCCGATCGACCCGACTGAGATCGGGTGAAGCGCCGGGATGGTAGTGCCATTCACCGAGATAGTCGATGCCAATGCTCTCCCTGGCGTCTTTGAGCCACTCCTCGACTTTGTCGGTTCCGCGGAGGAATCGAGTTGGTTCTTGAATGGAGTCCCGCGGTGGGTCGCGGGCATTCACCACCAGTGCTGGCCCATCGAGACGGTCGGTTCCAGCGAGAATACCGCCCGTTTCACAGGGGTGTTCTTCCCGACAGCGCTCATACATCGCTTCAAGACACGTGGCCGGAATCTGTACGGTGATTGGTGATTCCGGTGCTCGCCATATAGTTCCGTCCTGGAAGGGAGGTGTGGCCTGTGAAATGGTCGGCAGCTCGTCGCCACTACCGGTCTCGAGTACGGTGAAGTGATTCTCGCGCAGGCTCAATGCCGTCGCCTGATCGAGAAGTCGTGTCACTGTCCCTGCCCACGTCATCACCCGGTCCGTTCGGATAACTGATGCTGGGTGCCAGCAGCCGACTCGCTCGGGGATGGCATCCTCGTCTTCGTCCCATTCGATCTGTTCTTGCAACCGCCATGGATCGAACGCTTCGTTGTAATCGCTGTACGGAAAGGTATGTGAGTAAGCTGTGAAGCAGAACAACCGGCTCGCTCGCCGACCCATCGCAGCGGAGCAAAACACGACCGGGTGATTCCATCTAATCGCATCCAGAGCGCGACGAACTCCCCGTGACGCGGTACAGTCAATTACTACCTCCGCTTCTCTAATTGACTCCGGCAACTCACCGCTCGGTGGAAAGGCGCTATCCACATCAAAGACTTGGGCGTACGGTGCAATGGATTCGAGCCGGTCCGCGATTGCTGTCGCCTTGTTTCGTCCTACCTCATCGATTGTTAGTGTGTGGCGAGCCACGTTGCCGATCTCATACGTGTCGTTGTCGACGATGGTAAGCTGCTGACAGCCGGCTCGAACGAGGTTCTCGGCAACCATACTGCCGAGCGCTCCCGCTCCAATGAGTACGATGTTGCGATCCAGAAACCACTCTGTCATATGCCCGCGTCTGGTGAGCTGCTCATGCGACCAGTTGTCCGAGTCCAGCCACCGAATCTGTTCCTCTCCAGCTTCCCGTCGTTCGGCTATCTCTGGCCCCTTTCCAGTATCTCGAAATCCGCCGGAAAGGTCATTCGGGTCCTTGAACTCCTGGATCTCGATTGGTTGCCAATAAATGATCTCGGGGTCGCCGTCGACCGTAGCTGGGATGGGGAACCCGATTAGAAGAATCTTGACCGGTTCATCGTCCAAAACGGGCTTGATATTTGCCCGTAGTTCGTACGGGTCGGTCTCGGTGCCATCGAAAAACCCTTCCAAATCTTGCCACGTTCCCGGGGCCTCCCACGGGGGTTCAATCGGCACCTCTTCTAACAGTGCCCACGCTCCGGAAACAGAGTCCTCAGGATTCGCATCGATGTATCCACCCCATTGTGGCTGATAGACGACTTCATCGTCGCTATCTTTGAACGTACCAGTCGCGTATGTCTCTTCAGCAGTTGGCAACGAGCGGAGATTGACCGTCCCCCACTGTCCATACGTCTCCCTCCATTCTGAGAACGACTCCTGCGTCTCATTGAATGCGATGGTCGTGGCCGAAGCCGAGTTCGTATCGAAGGCCGGGATTTCAAACGGTTCGTCTGGTTCCCGGAGTTCCCCTTTCGCAGCATTACTTAACCACCGCAGTGCTCGGTCCATATGCCAACAGAGCCGATCACGGCTTGTGCTGGGTTCGCCGGTGGCTCCCGTTTGACTGAGGGTGTGCCCATACCGAGCAACACAGATATCGCCTCTTCGCCATGGAGTATCGTTGCTCCCAGCCACGTTCAGCTTCTGGTGGGGGAATGTGGCGGAAATGGTGTTCTCTTCTTGATCTGCAGGGTAGATCCCAATTGAACCTGCGGGGTACGTATCCCGTAGATGGAGATACCAGTCCGTCTCGCGTGGCACGTCCGGATGGGGTTCTAAGTCGTCTGGAGAAAGCCTGATCTTGACGATCCACCGTCCGTTGCTATCGTGTCGATATGGCTCTTTGAGGACGGTGACTCCGTCCCGTTCGGCAATGGCTGCAACGGCTTCTGTAATTTCGTGGGGAGGCATTTGTTACGTCAGCTGTCCGACTCGGCGAACTGGTGGTCAGATGGATCCTCTACCTGTGAGGACGACCCTACTGACATGGCTTTCTCCCCTCCATCGTCGGAATCGTCGTCGCTTCCGAAGGGAGGGAATTTCTCACCGAAGAGCTGGTACCAGTAATCCCTCGATGTTTCTTTGTCCTCCTCATCCAGTGCTGTCCGCGCGAGCGCTGCGGCATCTTCGGCCTTATCGTAGAACGCCGCGAAATCGTCCCCGTCGATTTGTTTGAGGACGTCATTCTCGGGGGTTTCCGGGAGCCCGTGAGCAGGCAAGACGGGGGTTTCCTCGGCCATTGCTTCGGTCTTGAACTGCCGTGTGAGTTCTTCCAGCGTCCTTGTCACGCCTTCAGCGACGCTGTCGATATCATGAGGACAGCACTGACCAACGATGTGCTCGAGGGGATAGCTTGTCGGTCCTTCGACGTCGGGTGTCTTCGTTCGCCGCCACCATTTGATGGCTTTGACGACGTTCACGTAGTGGCCATCCGTGATATCGTTTTTATTAATGGTGAAGGCGATAGTCGCGAGGGGATGGGTATTCTCCCACTTGTTCTCATCTCGATGTGGGATCTTGAGCGGTTGGTCCTTCCACTCGTCGTCGCCATCTGCCGACATATTGAGGGCCTCCGCCACGGTCGAAAGGTCGTCTGGACTCAGGGCTGTGCCAACGTCTAGTGAACCCAGTGATTTGACGGCTTCACGTGTTGCCTCGCTCGGTGCCGCTGTCAAGACGAGATCGATCTCCACCTTCTCTTCCTCGATCTTGTAGGAGTGCGCGTTCGGTTCCCACTGCCCCACATAGTGTTCATCCAGGAACGGCTCGCATTTTCTTAGCGCAACATCGGTATCGAGATCACTGCTGAGATCAGAGACAAAGACGACGTCAACGTCGGATTTCTCGTCTTCCTGCGGTCTGAGTGCCGTCCACCGACGGTAGCTCCCCTGTAGAAAGTCTGCAACGTAGAACTCGTCGATGTCCTCGTCACTCTGCAAGTGATCGCGGAGGGTTTCGTGGCCCTCCTTGTAGGCATCATTGTGCTCGTCCTGCGGGCGGATGTCTGACAAGAAGGTCTCGAACAGTGTGGGGAGTGTGGTCATAGTGTATCGATGTTCTGGAATGTTTTAAGTGGTTGTTGCAGCAGGTGGTGACTCAATGATCGCGTATTCTCGATCCCGGCTCGTGCCCTCGGCCTCGAGGAGGTTGTACTGAGCCATCTTCGAGAGATAGGACCGGATGGTCCGTTTCGTCCGTGGGTCGTCGACTTCGTCCGTATAGCGCTCGTGAATCTCGCCCGGGCCGAGCGGGCCGTGCTCACGAACGATGTCGTAGACGACGCGCTGGTGCGGCGTGAGTGAGTCGAGGCTCTTCTGCTTGATCTGGGCCCGAGCATCCTCGGCGGCGTCCAGGAGAATATCGTCGGTGATGCGCTCGTGGTTCTCGCGATCAGCCTTGCCGGCGGCCGTTCGGAGGATGCCGATTGCGAGGCGGGCGTCGCCGGTGGCCGCGTCGGCGATTCGATATAGCTGGTCGTCGGTGATGACGTCCTCGTCGAGCCCCCACTTCGCCCGCGCACTCAGGATATCGTACAGCTGCTCGTCGTGGTACTTGTCCATCCGGACGTGTTCGCTGGAGCGCAGGCGGCTCACGAGGCGGCCGTCGACGCGGCTGAACAGCTCCTCTTCCTTGTTCGCGATGCAGATGATCGCAAACTGCGGGAGGCTGTGGAGGTCGTAGATGACGCTGGGATCCTCCAGTTGGTCGACCTCGTCGAGGATGATGACGGTTCGAGAGCCGTCGTGCTGCTGGAGGCGATCGACGAGTTCGTCGTGGGGCGTCGACTGACGGTGGATGTCGATGGTCGCGCCGAGGTCGTCGAGGATCTGATAGAGCGTGCGGAATCGGGTGTAGTTCCGCCAGCAGTTGACGTAGGTCGCCTCGACGTCGAGGACCTCTTCCCGGAGTCGTTCGGTAACGAACTTCGAGATGCAGGTCTTGCCGGCGCCGCTGGGTCCGGTGACGATGGCCGTGTCGGCGGGCTCTCCGTTCGTGATGGGCTCGAGGACGCTGGAGAGATGGTTGACTTCGGCGTCGCGATGCTCAACTTCCCGAGGAACGAACCCGGCCCGGAGGACGCGAGCATCGCGAATCATCTGTCTCTGACAGACTGATTTCGGGTCAGGTTACAAAAGCCTGACCGGGTTGCTTCCGGAAACTCCCATGATAGTACCATCTTGAGCACCCAAAAACCTACGCTGTATCTCGATTTGTGTTCGTGGAAAGTCGAGCCTTCCGGAAACTTCCGGAAACTCAGCTCCCACTACTGATTTGGCACTAAGTGGGTGATTTCTCTTTGGCCCTCCAACGACAGGATGCCGGAGTAATGGTCATTATGATAGAGTGACAAGCAAATCTAATCCGGCCATCGACTTCAATGCCATATCTTGGAGTTCAAAACGGAACACGGGTAATCCCACCACAAGTAGCCGACGGCACGACTGTTACTTGTCCTGCGTGCGACCAACCGATGGCCGTTGTACGGTCTCACGAACGAGGTTCTGCTTTCATTTCTCGTCATTTTCGGCACCACGAACAGGAGGGTCGTTCTGAGATGGGCCAAACTACAGGTCAGGCAACCTTTGCTGATCTTGTAGATGTCGGCGAGTGCCCTGGTGAATCGGACGAACATATGAAAATGAAGTCGATTGCGTATGCTCGATTGGAACACGATTTCCCTGATGCGACAGTTGAGCTTGAATCCGGTATCGACGGCCGAATTGCGGATGTCCTGCTCACATTCGACACTCCCCGAGAGCCCTATGGAAGGGGTATCGCGATAGAGGCTCAGTATCGGAATCAGGGCAAAGATATCGAGGCAGTTACTGACCATTATCTACAGCGTGACTATAGCGTTGCGTGGCTCGATGAGGGCGATTTCTCAGAGTACGATGTTGATCTCTCCGGAATACTGTCCGTCTGGCCCTATGCGCTTCCGTCGCGGTCTGATATGGAGGGGTACCCGGAAGTCATCAGGTGGCTCTGGCAAGAGAAATCGCCCACTGTTGCGTTGGAAATCCCTATACCAGGAGAGTATTGGGCTTCGTTCGATAAGTCGGATGAATGGGTGACTGTCGCTCAACAAGATCTCCGCCGGAAGGGACGCGCTTGGGCGACTGTTTCTCGCTCACCAACGGGTCAGCTTACTCTTCAGCTCGGAAAGAAGGACTGGGGCTGGGATGGCGATACCCACCGTGTCACCGTTCAACTTGAAGATTCGGATACCCAGGAACTCCGATCATTCACTGATAACTTGGAACGGCTAGCGTTTGGACCAGATCGCCCGAGTGAGGAAGATCGGGAACGCCCTTGGCATGATTTGACGACTGCTTGGTTCGCTGGCTCTCCTCGTGTTACCTCTTGGCTTTCGGCTTCCCTCTCTCCCGATGACGACGTGGTCCTCTCGTTAGGAAAGAAACATCCCAAGGAGACTGACCGAGTTAGTGTTCAGATCGACGATACTGCGACTCAGGCTCTGGACGACCTAACCACACTTCTTGAGAGGTCCTTCGAACTGGAGGCCTGACTTCTACTAGAACGGCTGGTGTTCGAGGATGTGCTCCATAATGAGCCGTTCGCGGGCGTCCACGAACTCTTCGAACGTCATCTCCTTTGCGCCCTCCGGGATATGATGAGTCTGCTTGTAGTCGTCCGTTCTGGAGTTCATCCAGTCCTCGAAGTCATCGTCCGATTTCATCTTGTTCGTCTTGTCAATCAGTAACTGGAGGTTCCCCACCCGGTCAGCATCTGCTTCTTCGGGGAGAACCGATTTTGGGATGATGTGGTCGATATCGTAGTCTTTGCCCCGTGCCGGCTCATCGGGGTAGTGTGATAGCTGCAGAAGGAACTCGATGTCGCGCTTCCCGTACTGGAGCTCCTCGAAAAGCGTGGTCAACTTTTCTTCGGTGAAACGGAGGGAGGTTCCGTAACTGGATGCCACTTCATCACTGATCCGCTCAAGTGGGAACTCCGAGCTCTCTTCCTCTCGGATAACATCCCGGACGAGTTCTGCGATCTGGTTCGATGATTGGCTGGTGAATCCGTTGAGTCGGGCTGCACAGATATAGTAGAGAATGTCACGACGTCGCCCGCGACCTTTGATTGAGGTCGAATCGAGCGAGGGATTCTCGTTCTGGTAGAGGTAGTAGGCGATAGGTGTGTAGAGGGCGGGACTGAGGATGTAGGTCACCGTCGGATAGTAACTATTCAGAAGCTCAGCGAGTTGTTCCATCGTGTTCGAGAACGTATCGGTGAGCCAGATCTCCTTCAGATTCCGCAGCAAGTCGAGTGTGTAGTTGTCGAACCGATACTGGATCTCGTTGCCGTTGATTGCGAGCAGTACCTTCTGGACGTGCTTCGTAGCAAAAGGAGCGTTCCCACCGTCGATGATCCCGTTCAGTTCGTCGACCATCGAGTGCACCTCGTCCCGTGCGTTGATTTCCGGCGGCTCCTGTTGCCAGCTACTAGTCATCAACGACAGGAGGATTTCGGCACGATTCGGTGTCACCCCTCCCTGATTGATCCGTACGAAGACGTCGCGAACACGGGTGATGTCGTTCTCGTCTTCGGTAAAGAAGTGGAGCTTCTCGTCCTTGTGGACCGCTCGATAGAGGTCCTCGAAATTACGCTGAGCGTTGAGAATCAGACTATCTGAATTCTCTATCTCGGGGTGGTTCTCGACCAGCTCCTGGATCTCTCCCTCAATTTCCTGGCGTTCTGCATAGAAATCGTCGTTGTCAGAGATGGACATGATTCGGTTGACTGGATACCAGTATGCATTCGCGGTTGCGGACTGCTCAGAGCGGAAGGAGAAGTCGTATTTATTGCCGAGTTCCGAGTCCGCTGTCTGCGGGTCCGAGAGGAGGTTGAGATAGAGTCGCTTCTGAACCCACGAACTGGCCTTGTTCCGAGGGTGGTTGTGTTTCCGCTCGTAGAATGATCCGGTCAGACCGATATTGAGCGCGGTCAGTCGCTGCTGGCCGTCGAGGACTAGTTTCACCGGTGACGGGAGTGGGTCTTCAGAATTGTGCGGGGGGTTTCGATGGGTCGGTGTTGTGAGTGACTGGGGAAAATTTGGTTCGTCGACGTAGTGGGTGACGAAGCGATATTTGGGCTGAGCCTGTGCTTCCTCAGCCGAGAGGTTCCACTGAAGGAGCGCACCGATCGGATAGTCCCGTAACAGGGAATCAAACAGATCCACGATGTCACTCGTTTCCCAGACGAACTCCCGCTGAATCGCGGGTAAGAGATAAGAATAATTTATGTTTTCCACGACCTCAGCGATCCGCTTGGTTTCCATATTCCGTCTTGTGGTATGCTGGTTTTATATATCTACATAGTGGTGGTCGCCTATCATTTATAACGAAACAGAGCAATTTCTGATACGGAAATGAGCTTGAATATCCCACTTCCTGCGGGTCTCGGGGACTATGCTTGGCTCGAAACTCTTGTTCAACGTGAAGAAATTGATCAAACGATTCCTCTCTATATCGAAGCTGATGACGGGATTGAGGTCGTCGCTGTTTCCCTTCTCTGTGAAGATGATCTTCGGATGATCTACCGGGCACCTAATGGCTGGCAATTGCTCACAGAATATGAGTTGTCCGAGGACCCGATTATTCACGTAGACGACCTCCTTGATGCTGTCGTTGCATTTGTGGGAACAGACGCGAGAGTTGTTCAAAAACTCGCTCAGGAACTCGGTGAGAAGTTAGAGGAGCATTGGAAGATGGGATTTGTTCCGTATAGTCAATCTGGGAAGGGGGACAAATTTGAGGAACTTAGACAGGACTGCAATTGCTCAGGGATTGACGACCCGTCAATTGAGCGTGTTCCGGGAATGTCCGAAATCGAGGAATCAGCAGAATTTCGCTGCCATAACTGTATGAGCTTATATGGTATCGAGTATCAGGGTCGTAGAATCGATCTTGATGAGGTGTTCAGTGCTGAGTGGCTCTTCACGAATTCGACTCCGGATGACATCGTGGAGATCGGTGCCGAAGATTCATTTCTCGTATATTCTGATGGTCGACCAATAGACAAAACAGAACGAGTCATCGGCGCGATGACTAGCTATGGTGGTGACACGAGTTCTTCTTTTGCCCGATATATCCCTGAGAACCACCAGGGATTGCTCTATATTCGAGATGACGACGCGGCTGGATACGTCACTTGGGAAGAGCTGGATGGAATACAGGTTCTTCGACAGCTGTATGTCCGGGATCATTACCGGCGCCGGGGGATTGCTGAGGAATTGATTCAGACTTGGTGCCAGGAGTACTGCGAGGATGGTGTCTACTACATCGACGAACCGAACGACAAGAGCCGATCTCTGTTTTCAAAACTGGGTCATATTGACGGTGACGGTGAGTACGAAGCGATCGAACTATACCCGATTCGCGGAGTCGGAAATAGTCTCGACGGTAGCCAGACTCTCCCTCAATAGTTCATCCACGCTCTCATCAACTCAATCAGCCAGGTCTCGAATTCCCTCTACCACACTCTTTCCTTGCCAACCCACGATCTGATCTGCGTGGTCTTCAACGAAATTGGGCATCTGCTCGTTTCCGCGCGGTGTAACACCCAGAATAGGCTTGCTCTCGATTTCAGCTAAAATAGTTTCTTTCTTGATCCATTTGCTGTGTGCTACGTACATTCCCCCGAGTATTATTACGACCGTAGCTGGCTTGATCTGGTCTTCCCGGAGCGCCTGTTCCAGCTCCTCTTCGGTGTCAGCATCGATCTCATCCACCTTCGGTACTGAGTAGTTCCGGAAACTGAAATTCGGGTAGTCGCGAAGTAGTTCTACCATCCGATTGTACTCGTCGCTGTACTCCCAAGAGTGCGAGATGAACAGTCGGTATTCGCTCCGACGGTTGCTTGAAGATCTGCTGTTGAAGCTCATAACTATATGCGAATTGTTGACGGCTTACCCGTTTAGTACTATGGTCCTCTCTGATGCGGAATCCAAATCTGCCGATATTCCAGGGGGAAGAACTTATACTATTTAAAAACGGATTGTTCATACGGTTATGAGCCAAGACACCTCCTCCCCATTGAAAACCACCTGGGAGGCTGCGTTTGATGATATTCGTGGCAGTCCAAACCCCGAATCAGCTGTTCGATTCGTTCTGAAGTCAGCTGTTAACGATCTACCTACCGGATTCTATCGCGATGATGGAGACCGCCTACTGCCGACCTACAAAGGGAACGATCTCGGAAAGGAGTTCACCGTTCGAGAACTCGGCCCCGTTTATACAGTAACGCAATCTGGGGATAACAGTCTCCCTGAGCTCAGTTCCTCTCAACCATCGCTCTTCGAGCCGAATGACCAACAGTCGGGCCTTGTCCCGACCGACAATTCCCTGAGCCGCAGTTCTACCGACACTCAGAACCAGCAGGGTCTCTCGTCTGGACAAAAAATCGCTGGCGGTGCTTTGCTCCTATATGCTGCCTACAAAGGGCTGGAAGCCTTTGCCTCTGCAGGCTCGTCGACTCAAGAGTCCTCTTCCTCCTCAGGCGGAAATACTGGGCAATCACTCCCTCGCTTAGCACGCGCTGCAACTCGACTTGAGGACAAGCAGTACAACGTTTTTGTCTCCCACTCGTGGGAGTACGACGAACACTACGAGCGTATCGTTGATTTCCTTGATGAGGTTCCGTCGCTCAAGTGGCAGAATCATAGTGTCCCTTCAACTGACCCCCTGCCCGTGGATACCGAGTCTGCCCTTCGTTCTGAACTCCGGAACCAGATGAAAACGGCGTCGGTTGTCGTCGTAAGTAGTGGAATGTACGGTGCTCACAGCACTTGGATCCCGGAGGAGCTGGAACTCGCCGATGAACTGGACAAGCCGGTGATCGCAATCATTCCAGAGGGACAATCGAAGGTCCCCGAGAAAATCCAAGAAGTCGCAGATACTCAGGTAGGATGGCGAAAGGCCTCGCTTGTCGACGCACTCGCTGAATATGCCTGATTCAACCGACGAAGCGGCGGTTGATCTCTCAGAGGATGGCGCCGATACTGACGATGGAGACACGCCCGAAACAGAACCTGAACACTCTGAAGAGGTCACTGGAGGGGACCCTGCTGAGCCATCTGAGGAGGAAGATGTTACAACTGGACCGCTGGCTAATCTAAGTGAGGACGAGAAGAATCGACTGATGGAGCAGTACATACATTACGGGGAGGTTGCGATCGAGACAGCCAATCAGCGAGTCCAGATGAACCGCTTTTTCGGTCTGATTTTAACCTCGATACTGGCCGGTCTCTTTGCTCTCGCCCGCGGCAATCTCACAACCACTAACGCTGCGATCGTTCTCTTCGCATCAGGATTCGGCAGTCTGATTTGCTACTTCTGGTATCAGAGTCTTCAATCATACCGCCGGCTGAACAAAGCTCGATACGCCATCCTGAATGAGATCGAGTCGGTCCTGCCTGTTCGTATGTATCTCGATGAATGGCGATATTTGAAGCGAGAGAAGCCTGACCCGGAAATCGTTGATCCCCGTCCAGCTGAAGATGCTGACCACCGCTCACATACGATTGTGGAACAGTGGTTCGTCCGCCTATTGGCTGCTGGATACATATCTGTCGGAGGGTATGCCGGAGGATTCATTTTTACTCCCCAAGTGAAGAGGTTCATCCCATCACTGCCGGACCCATCGGTGGTTGGTTTTGGTGTTGGTGGCGTCCTCTTGCTCGGCTTAGCTATCCTCTTTAGGATTCAAACCCGCTGAGAATACTATGAGACGCTTCGAAACCGGTGATTCGGTCCGAATCGATATCCCGGACGAGACAGATCCAGATCACGAGCGCCTCCATGGACGTCGAGGAACAGTCGTTGAGATCATCTCAGACGATGCGGGGGCTGTGACTGATGATCAACGAGAGGGCTATCTTTTTCGGGTTAAAATCGCTAATGGTGACACCGTTGACGTCCGCTGGCGGGATCTTCGGCCAGTTTGATTGGCTATTGTCTGGTGCTATTTCTGTAGGGAGGTCACTAAACACTAAGTTCGCGTACTGAATACATCTCTGCATTACGATGCTCTCACTTCCTCCGCTTGTCGATAACGCTAACAGAACACTAGAAGACGCTTACAAGCGGATTATTCCTCAGATCGAGGAAGGCCGTATCGCAACTGGCTACTTTTATCTCTCAGGATTTGACCTCTACCGGGAAGACCTTGAAAACCTGGCTGACCCCGATGAGCTCGGCCACGCTCCGCTTCGGATTTTGATGGGCCGTCAGACGAATAGGGGAACTGCTGACGAAATCGGTGAGGGACAGAATCTCAAAGAGGAGCTCAAAAGAGAGGTGAGAGAAAGCATCTCGGAGCTGAATAACGCTCAAATTGGCCGACTAGACCGGCTACGAGACTTTATCGCCGAAGGCGAGGTGAGCGTCCGTGTGCGAAATCCTGAAAACGGTTACTTCCACGCAAAGGGTGCCTCATTTCGAGCGCCACTCGAAGATGACGAAGATTGGGGACAAGACGAGGATGAAGACACCCGCCCATGCGCTACAGTTGTCGGCTCCTCGAACTTCACCAAGAGCGGCCACCAGAACAACATCGAGCTGAACCTCACGAGTCAGGATCGACACAAGGCCGAAGCGTTCGAGGAGTGGTACGACAACCAGTGGGCCAACGCCGAGGAGTTCAGTGAAGAGATCATCCGAATCATCGAGAACAGCGAGGAGTACCAGGACTGGAAGGAACAGCAGGAGGACGAGTCCGACCAGGAGACGTCATCTGAGGAGCTGGGCACGTATCTCGAACCGTTCGAGCTCTACAAGCTGCTCGCCTACGACGAACTGAGTGGGAACGTCAACATCCGTGACAGCCCACTGTACTACTTCCAGAAGCTCGGGTACGAGAGTGCAAAGGAAAAGCTTTCACAGTTCAACGGGTGCATCGTCTCCGACTCGGTCGGCCTGGGGAAATCATTTATTGGCGGTGAACTCCTCCACGACTACCGCCAACGTGGCGACCACTGTCTCCTCATTGTCCCGGCAAACCTGACTGATCAGTGGGAAGACCTACTCCAGAACGACACTGACGAAGACGGCAATCCGTACTTCGGGTTAGAGGTAGACGGCACGCACCTTGACGTGATGAGTATCAGCAAGTTCCAGAATCTCTCCTACGACGAGGTGCAGGACCTCAAAGACGAGTTCGACGTCCTGCTTATCGACGAGGCTCACCGGTTCCGGAACTACGGGAAATGGCGACCGAATCCGGACCACGATGATGACTACAAGGGGACGCGACGACACGCGAATCTCAGGCAACTCCGCGGAAAGACGATGATTATGCTGACCGCGACCCCGATTAATAACAGCGCTACCGACCTAAAGAACCTCATCAGCTTGTTCACCAGCCCGGAGGAACTTCGGAACAAGGCGTCACTCGACTTTGATGCGTTCGACGAATATATCGAACTCTCGGAGACGCGAAAACGCATCGCATCCGGGAAAGAGGAGGTCGGCGACGACGAACAGCAAGAAATCACCGAGCAGCTCCAGCGACACTCCTCTGAGATTTCGAATATCCTGAACGAAGTGATGGTTCTCCGGACGCGCAAGCACGTCAAAGATCAGATTCAGGACAGCGAAGACTTCGAGATGAGCTTCAAGCCGCCGAAACTCAACAAGCAACAGTACTCCCTGCCGGCGGCCTACCAGCCAATATATCGGATGCTTCCCGACGTGATGGACGCCCTCCACCTTCCCCACATCACAGTCAAAAATCCGAAAGCAGGGAGCACGCTGAAAGCCCTCTACAAGCTGAACCTCCTCAAACGGCTCGAGTCCTCAACGTACGCGTTCGTCCAGTCGATCGAGACGCTGCATCAGAGCGAACGCCAGCTTCTCGGCCTTCTTGGTGAACTCCCTGAGGACGAAGATATCGATATGCTCCGAACTGTTCGGGAGGGAGATGACTCTGAACTCGGTGACTTTGTCGAAGGAGCCGACGCTGCTGAAGATCTCGAACAAACACTCGAAGAATTTGGTTTCGATACCACCGCTATTCAATCGGAAGAAGGAGCTGATACCGAGGGAGATGAACTGGCAGACGCCACCATCGGCGAGGTGAAGACGTACATTAGGGAGGACCTCACTCTTCTATCGTATTTCCTCTCGCAGTTCATCGGTGATGTCGCCCGGGATGCGGGTGATGTGAGTGATTATGCGGTTTCCACGCGGCAATGGCTCGCTGACCACGACGCTGGTGTCCTCCCAGATATTCCTGAAGAAGAGATGAATCCGATTCTCTACCCGAATAGTGACTTGAGCGAAGTCGACCCTGCCACACGCGACTTTTACGAGGCCGTCTTTTCACTCCGCGAGTTCCGCGACCCGAAGATCGACCGACTTGCAGATGTCCTCACGAATCACGATCAGAAGGTGCTCATCTTCACGCAGTATCGGGCAACTGCAGACTATGTCTATCGAACCCTCTGTGACAACGAGGATTCACCACTCACAGAGGCGAACAGTGCCGTCGTCAAGGGCGGTGACGAGAATAAGCAGGACATCATTCAACGCTTTGCACCCGAAGCGTCAGGCTACCAGCAAACGCTCGCCGAGTCGGGGGACTCAGAGCTACAGTACGTAGTGGCCACTGACACGCTGAGTGAAGGGGTTAATCTTCAGGACGTTCATGTGGTGGTCAATTACGACCTGCCGTGGAACCCGATGCGGATTGTCCAGCGTGTCGGGCGAGTCGACCGGATCGGGAGTACCGCCGAGAAACACGTCCACAACTTCTACCCGGACGGCGACATCGAGGCGGCGATCAAGCTCCTGAAACGCCTACAGGCAAAGATCAACGATATCGCGCTCATTGTCGGAAAGGAGAACAACATCCTTGATCCGAACGAAGATCAGGTTCTTGAAAAGACAGGTGTAGATACGGAGAAGACTATCGGGGAATTACAGGTGGACGAGATCGAGGACTCTCTCCAGAAGTCTCGTGAAATTGACGACGTGAATGAACTCGACGACACGAGCAAGAATCCGCTCCTCCGCAATGCGGGGAGTAATGAACACGCTGCGTTCGAGCGGTACCTTCTGAAGCGAGAACTGAACGAGGATTACGACCTGACTGCGGAAGACTTCGAGTACGCTGAGGACTTCTTCGGTGACCCGCCGGAAGAACGGGAATTCCTCTACACGAATGTAACTGACCACGATGCAGGTCCTCGTCCGGGCGTATTCGCCCTTGCCCACCTCTGGTTCGACGATGATGACCACGAGTCCCCGCTTGGTCGCGTCCGTCGTGCTTTCTACTACAAGCCCTTCGCCGACGAGGTCAAAGAGCGGCCCGTGAGCACGCTCAACATTGACCCTTCAGTTGACGGCGAACCGATTACCGGAAATCCAGAGACGGTATTATCGAATCGCGGTGAGATTCAAGCAGTACTTGACGAGCGTCTGGAGGTGATTCGAGAAGGCCAAGTTGAGGGTGCTTTCAAACAGGGAGAGGCCTTCTCGAAGGAACAGGAGACGATCCTCGATTTCATCAGTCACTACGTTCAGCCGAACCACGGCGGTGAGCCAGCTCCTGTCGAAGAGTTCGAAACAATGGGAGAATGGGCTACCGACATCGAAGAGCGGCTGCAGGAGGTAAAGCTCGCGAACACGGATGAAGACCGAATTCTACGGGAGATCTTTCGCGAGAATGAGCAGTACGACTCCTTCCCAGAGTGGCCGACCGGGGAGTTCCTCAGTCAGCTTGAGGAGTTCTTGGAAGAGAACGTCGAAGCCTCTACTGAATACCAGACGAAACTGATGGGAGAGAGTGATGTACAAGCGAAGCTCGTATGCTGGGGAGTTGTCGGACAGTGATTCGGGAGCTACGGTAGGGGCCCCTTCTGATCCAGTAAATCATATTTCTCCAAGACCAGATCGAAGTACATCTCGTCCATCAGCTTCGGATTCTCAACGCGATGGAAGTCGTCGAGGACAAACTTCACGTCACGACGTTCCAGGCCATACGCGTGGAATGCGGCCGCATCGATTTCAGCCTGTAATTCTCTGCGTTCTTGATCTTCTACCGCTGCCTCGATTCCGCCGAGTCGCTTACGCATTTCTTTGAATTCTTTCCCGTAACAGTTCAATCGGGCAGCTCGTTCAGCGATATAATGGAACCAGTCATCTCCGTCGGTGAGCCGTGGTAGCTGGGATTCCAATAGCTCGCGCTTGACGATGTGCGTCTCGACTTTAGTTCGCATCAGGAAATCGAACGCAATGCTGTTCAGGAGTCCCGTTGCCACGAAGAGTTCTTGATCCGTAAATCGCCGGACGTAGGGTGACCGAAGTGGGGACTCTGTGAGGTGTTCCTCTTTAGGCTCAATAGCGAACGGCTTGAACGTGTTAATGGTGTGGAGACAGATGACGTCCTTCGGAAGTACCGTAGCAATTATCGTCCGCTCGTCCCGGGATCGAGAAACGTCTCGAATGCCGATTCGGTATTCAGTGCAATCGAGCAGGACATCTTCTTCCTCAAGTCCGTGACTACGGTGTTCTTCGAGTAGTTCATCTACGTATTGAACTTGAGACTTGCTCGTCTCTGAACCTCCAAAGGCGTCGTAGATTGCTCGTTTGAGGTTCCCCCGGTTGAATTTTTTCTCTCGAACACGGTACTGGGCACTATTCGGTGGATCGTACATCCCCCGACTCCAATACCGGGGGTTGTCCAAACTCTCTGTGTGGGTATTATCGTGTTCGAATTGGTGGATGTTCGCACCCCCATATACTGGATAATCAGCATTATCAGGGGAATCTTGCAATCGGTCTTTATCGGTGGACTCGACGAATTCTTTCGTCAACATATCCACAGACCAAGCACCTCCGATATTCTCATCTAGAGGTGGTTGAGTGACTACCTTGCTGAGGACATCGGCTTCGACTTGTGATGTGATCGAGGGGAAAATTCTACCCTCGGGAGAATAATTGAGAAGCACTTGTCGTGGGATTTCTGCGGCCACGTCCTCGATATTATAGACCACGTCCATACTCCGTTGATTGAAAATACCTCGGAGTCGACTGGTCCTTCCACCATACTCAAATGTCAGAATTGCAAATCGGTACTGCCGATGTATCTGCTCAAAGATTCCCTTATTTTCGAATCCGATGAGGTTCTCTATGTCTGTGTGATCCAGTAGATGCGTTCGGAGGTCTTTCCCCATCACTCCCCCGAAGATAGTCCCCGGGAGGAGCAGACTCACCTTCACGCCGTCTCTGGAGAGTCTGAATACCCGCTCAAGAAATAGAGCCGAAAGTTCGTTCTTTGTCGGCATCGTTCGACCCCCCACCACCGGAGATTGGAGCTTATAGACATCTCCCTGCGTGAAGAAGTCTGCCTGAGTTTCCATCGATTCCTTGTAGTCCTCCCATTCCCACGCAACTTCAGGGCTTGAGAGGAGTTCTTCCATCACACCATCTTTTTCCTCCGACGGATAGGTACGGAACTGCTCATCGTAGCGGATGAAGAAGTCGTCGCGATTCGCGTAGAGCATGTCCCACGGCGGGTTCCCGATGAACACGTCGAATCCACCTCTCTCGAAGACATCGGCGAACTCCAACGGCCAGTGGAAGGGGGACCACTCCCGAATTTCCTCGATCGTTATGTCGTCAAAGCCAGCGTCTTGAAATTCTCGCTGAAGGATTTCATCAAATTTGTCCCGGTGTTCCTCTATTCTGTCTTCTGCCTCCTTCCGCCATTCTTGAGCTTCAATACTGGTCTCCGCTTTCTTGTGCTTCTTGATGGCCTCTTTCACGTCCTCAAAACGAGTTTTCACTTCCCAAGAATCGAGATCGCTGTCTCCGTCTTCGTTACTTTCGATGTCCGTATCGAGTTGACCAATTAGGCTGTTGCCCTGTCGTACGTTGAAATCGATGTTGGGGAGCGGCTCCACCTCGCTCGGTTCATCCTCGATATCAGCGACCATCGACAACCAGAGCCTGAGCTTGCAAATCTCAACAGCACCTTCGTCGATATCGACTCCGTACAAATTGTTGAGTATGGCCGTTCGCTTTGCGTACAGTGATGAGGAGCCTTTTCCAGACTCGATTTCCTCAATCTCTTCTCGCGTTCTGGATTCTAGCTCCCAGCCTTGCCCTTCAGCTTCGAGCCGCTGGAAATACTCAATGCATTGCATGTATAGGTCCATCAGCACCTCCTGTGCGGCGAGCAGGAAGGCGCCACTTCCTACGGCGGGATCGAGAATGT
>NZ_JAMQOQ010000013.1 GCF_031624635.1 Halogeometricum sp. S3BR5-2
AACTAAGTCTTTCCGGTGCCGTCTAACTCGCTGAGAAAGGGTGTTTCGTACTGTTGCCATGGTCCGGGTGTTACACTCTACTGAAGACTGTATCATACGAGAGACGAGAGAAGGAGAGTTAGGTATCCAGTCTATCCAGCAACAGAACGAACAACGCACTGCCACCGCCGAGTATCCCGGTCGCAATCATCTGGCGGGCATCCGCGGGAAGAAGTGTAATCATCGGCGCACCGACGACTAACGTCATTACGAGCGGCATGACGATACTCTGCGTTCGGATATACATCATCGTCAACACGGTGAACCACACAATCGTGGCCGGTAACATGAGACCGAACCCCATATCGTAGGTACAGAGTGCACTATCGAGGAAGCTCGTTGCGTTCCCTCCGTTGAACGGGTTTGCCGTGAATGTGCTACAGTCCACCATTCAGAACCAATCCTCCGAGACGGGGCTGTCGCCGTCCCCGCCGAACCCGAGGTCCGCGGTCTCGAAGGACACTTGTGCCTCTTCCCCGCCGAACCCGAACGTGTCCTCATTCTCCGACCCACCCGAATCCAAGTCCGGCCACGGAACACGGCCGCGTCCACGCGGGGGATTAGACGTGAAGTCGTACCGGCGTCGGTCGTCATCGTTCCGGGTCGGCGGTCGGAACGGCGCGTCGGTGTCGGGCGTGTCGAACCGCAGACTCAGGTCCGTATCGGTCCGCAGTCTCGTATCCACGCCCGTCGCCGTCCGGCCGAGGATGTCCGGTCCAACGTCTACATCAGTCGGCGTGTCCGTCCGGGTACTCACGTCCGTCTCCACCCCCGTCGAGGCGTCCGGGATATTCCCGAGAGACTGGCCGGCCACGGCGTCGGATGCCAGTCCCGTAGTCACACCGACGCCCGTCTCTTGTGCCTCCGCCTGTCGGGAGAGAGCGCCGGACAGAAGGCCACTACCGGTCCCGACACCGGCCGCATCTGACGCACCGGAAGGAACGGACGAACCGATGAACGACGAACTCTCGGCCGCCTCACGCGCCTCTAACGCCTCGTCGATGAGTCCGGCCCCCCGCAGGTCCTCGCCCGGGACGCCCTCAAGATACCCCTGACGAATCCGCGTGGCGAAGAGGCTACTCTCCCGGGGCGACAGTAGAGACCCTGCACTGGAAGATGCGCGCCGAGCGTCCCCGACTCGTTGAAGGTCCGGTGCCGTCGTTCGGGGGCCGCGGTTCGCAGTCGAGTACTCCCGCGGGGACAGACTCCCGCCGCTCACCCCTACGTCTGCCGTCCGAACATCGGGTTCCACAGGTTCATCCGCGAGCGTTTGTTCGGCTTCACGGCTCTGCCGCCTGTCGATTCGGATTTCCATCTGCCGGACACGTTGCTCTAAGGCGTCCGAATCATCCGGCCCGCGAACGTTCACGTCCAGGTCGTCGCCGCCGAGCGTCACCGTGTCGTCAGACGAACCCGCGAACCCGGAGAGGTCAACTTGCCCGCGGTCACGTCCGACCAACCGGGAGCGGAACGGCGGGAGTACATCCTCCGCGTCCGACGCTCTTTGAATCGCTCTATACGTCAAATCGGACCCGGACAATCGCCCGCCCGACAGTCGGTTGATTCCAGTGGCGGTGGCACGGCCGCCCGCGAGTCCCGCCGCGAGGTTGCCGGCGAACCGGCCCGATGATGATACCGGGTCCGCCTCGAAGGACGCCCGTGACTGTGACGCGACTAAGCCAGCGGTTGCGAGAGTGTCCGCTGCCAGTTCGTCCCCGCGTCCCTGCGACACTTCATTGACGGCGTAGGCACCGAACTCCGCGGTCTCCAATCCCTGCCGCGCCGCCGCCGCCGGATTCAGGCCACTCACGATACCTTGGCCGACCGACGTGGATAGGTCCTCGACGGGACCGGCCCGGTCGTCGCCCGAGATACCACGGAGAAAGTCAGACGAACCTTCACCGGCCGTCGCGTCGAGGAGATTGAGACCCGTTCTTTCGAGCGCCACGGCGTCCTGTGTGAATCCCGGCACGACTGAGACCCCGCGGGCGAATCGGTCGTAGTCCCGACTGAGAGAGCCGAGAGTACGTTCCACTTCGTCCTCCGGACCGCCGAGACCGAACGACCAATCGAAATCCCCGAACTGTTCACGCTGCTGCTGTCTGTCGATACTGCCCGAACTACTCGGGGACGAAGGCATACTCTGCCCGCCTGAACCCGGGGTGGGGCCGCCGAAGATAGTCGGTCGGAAGGTGTCATCGTCCCCAGTCGGGTCGTCACGGTTGCGAGTGATACTGCCGACCGTGTTTCGCGTCGTCTGAATGTTCGAGTCATCGGCCGCAGTGGGATCTTCCCGCGTCCGGGTGATGCTCCCCTCGATGGCACTGGTAGCCGAGATATCCGAGGAATCAGACACTCGACGCCGTCCGCGTTCAGTGAGAGTCACGGAGAGTCCGTCATTCCCACCGCGAACTATCACGTCATCCTCAGAGAGAGACGAGAAACGGTCCAGTACCTCCTGCTCTCGTTGACGCGCACGGTCCACTGTGGACTGCGAGAAGGCGTCTGAGCCAGTCTCCAATCCTTGTCCGACACTGCCGCCCGGCGTCGAACCGATGTTCTGTCCGGACGATGAACCGGAGTCACGAGAACCGCCGGACGAACCGGAGTCCCCGCTATCAGCTTGATAGTTCTCCGCCGGCGTATCTCCCGTGTTGATGCCCGCGGGGTTACGCGGCGCACCGGGGATACTCCCACCACTCCGCCGGTTCGTTCGACGACGGTCGTTATCATCGTCATCGTCACGGTCGTCTGCCTGATACGCGTCTCCGCCGGGGTCACCGCCCGTGTTGATTTCGTCACTGCCGCCACCGCCTAACCCACTCGGAAGGTTCGCCATTAGTCTCCACCGCCTCCGTAGCACCGCTCCTTCTGACACGGTTGCTTGTGACCGGCGAGAACACGGAGCGTCACTCTGCGAGAGTTGTTCGGGCGGGTCGGGCACGCCGGTTCCTCGGATTCTCCGTCTGCGGGGCGATGGAACACGCAGCTTGAACCGTTCGTCGTTGCTATCACCACGTCGTCGTCGAGGGTCATGCCGTCCGGCGTCTGGAGTCGCGCCTTAGACATCGGCCTCACCTCCTTCTGGGGACGATTCCGACCCTCCGAACCGACGCCGCGCCGCCTCGCTCTCCTCCGGGGTGCAGACTACACCGGACGGTCTGTCGGAGGCCCTCCGAGTCCCCTTCACCGAGAGTGCCCCGAGTGGCAGGGAGGCACAGACGCCCTCAACTCCCGTGCCCCGCGAGTCATCCGCTTGGCCGACCGATGCCCGACCCTTCCCGCTGCCGTCGCGGTCCACGAGATATACCCACTCAATTTCCGCGAGAGAGTGTTTCAGTATCTGCCGGACTATCGCCGTCGAGTACGTGGTAATCTCGAACGTGTCACTGTCGCCGAAGAAGTGAATCGACGTTTCCCGTTCGTTTCGTGAGAGTCCGCTCGTTACGTTCTCCGCGAGCCGGCTTCGCCGCTTCATCTCTTTCTCGCTCATACATGTCACAGTACGGGAGCGAGTACCCTAAAAGCAGCGCGCGGTGGGTCGAGGCGGTCGTTATCGAGGGATGCGCTACATCGGAATGAACACCACCGCGGCCGCCGCCGCGCCGACTATCATCCCGGCCACGTCGTCGACGAGTACCGTCTGTTGGAGTACACCCGTCTGGTTCAGTCTGCCCGAACAACCCTCGCAGATGAACGTACTCCCGTCGACGTGTCGATACTCTGCGTGACAGTCGGGACACTTCATATTCGCGTTCATCGGCCGTCCCCTCCGTTCAGCTTGTCTGTGGCCACCCGTTCGAGTTTCGCGGTGGCCGCCAGCCCGTTCGGCGTCCGTTCGAGGTACGCTTTTTCATGAGCACGGTCAACGATTCCCTGCGCCAGTGAGACATCGAAGCCGTCCCTGTCCCCGAGCGTGGTCCACAGTTCTGTTTCGTCTACGCCGTCTCCAGCGTCCTTTGAACGCACGGCTCCCCATAACGCGGGCGCCCACTCAGGCGTCTCCGTCTCTGTGGCCGTGCCTCCGTCCGCCGTGACTGGGGACTGTCCCTCTTCACGGAGTGACGCGGAGTCTACAGACACATCGGTGACGTTCTCGACGTGTTGTAGCTGAACCTTCCCCTCATGCTCACCGACACTCGCGTTCCGAACAGCCACCTCTTCGCCTTCGAGACCGGATAGGAACCCGTCAGAGTCCCACATAACGAGGTCAACGGCACCGGTTTCTCCCGTTACAACGGCCTTCTCACCGCCACTATCCCCGAGTTCAACCACCGAAGCGACGGTTCCTTTCACGGACTCATACGCCCGGTTACTGTCCGACGCGGCCGCTATCGTTCGATACGTGGCGGTGTCCTCCTCTTTCTTCGATTCTTCGCCGTACTTCCGAATCAGGTGCTCGGAACCGAACTCTGCCAGTGCATCCTCGGAGAACGCCGTATCGAGTAACACACGCTCCCTCCCGTCGTCTCCGCGGGGTTGGGACTCCTCGACGTGGAAACTCTGCTTGAACACACGCCAGAACACACTCGTGTACCTCACCGCCTCTCCTATGCCTTCGGAGAACTCTTTGTAGAACTCATACACGTCGGACTTTGAGACGACAGAACCGGGTTCCTTCTCGACACACTCCGATGCAAAGCGGTGGACCGGGTCACTGTGCTTCTTGAAGTATTCCAGACGTTCCATCGGTGCGCGTTCAAGGGACACGTCGCCGTTCTTTGAGAGACGGTCTAATCCGTCAAGGGCGACGTTGAGAAGGCCGGAAAGTTCCTCTTCCGTCGTCATTTCGGCTATCAGTTCCTCCTCCGGTCGGGCCTGTTTGTGGTTCGGGTTCTCCGGGTCCGGGTCCTCGACGAACTCCGTTTTCATTCGGATTGGAACGACACGGCGGGCCATTGACCGTTTCCCGTCCTCTATCGCCGGGAGAGAGTTCGCCGCGAAGAACATAGTCGCGCTATTGACGAACTCGAACGGTTGGCCGAACTTACGCTGTGCCGTCACCACGTCCGTACCGCTGGTTAGACGCTTCAGTTCACCCACGTTCTTTAGTTTCCTATCGTCTATGTCGCCACCGATGTTAGCCAGTTTTCCGTGCAGGTCTGCCTTAGCGAACCGGTCGTTTCCGAGTTCGTGAAGCCCTCTCCCCGCCACGCTGTCGTGTCCGAGGAACTCCCGGACGAGAGTGAAGTATTGACCCTTCCCGTTCTTCCCTTCCCCGAACAGGAACAGGAACTTGCTGTTCACATATGACGGGTGAAGCGTCGCACCGACCATTTCCTCTAACGTTTTCTTCTCGTCCTCTGCGGACGTTATCTCCGTGAGGAACCGGTCAACGTTCGGTGCCTCGGCGTCCGGGTCATACGTAGCCGGGATTAGACGGGTGAAGTTGTACTTAGGCGAGTGTTCGAGCAGTTCCCGCGTCTCTATGTTGATGACGCCGTTCTTCACGCATCGGAGCTTCTCGGCGTGGTTCGCGGCGTTCAAGTCCTTCACGTCAACCGCGGTTAGGTCCTCTATCGTCGCCAGTATCTCGTCTCTGTCTCTCGTCGAGAAGTTGCGGCCGAGTTCGCGGGCGATTATCCGGCGAACCTCACGTTCACCGCCTCCCTCGAACACACCGGTCTCCGCGTTGTAGGACATTAGCCGGTCGTCCGTGTCAACGTAGATGAACTCCGTTTCGGCCATGATAGCCTCTGCCGCCTCTCTGCGCGCTTCCTTGTCCGACGCCTCCCGTGCGTCGAAGAGGGAGTTCACATAGTCCCACACGTCACTACTGCCCGACGAGACGCTATCCGCGGGCGGTTTCTCCGGACGGGACGACGTGAGTTCGGGGAGATTGAACTGGTTATCTCCAATAGACCGAAGGTAGTTGTAGGCCGTTTTCCAGTCAGAACCGCTCACGTCGCCCGGAACGACCCGTTCGTCATAATCCAGTTCGT
>NZ_JAMQOQ010000014.1 GCF_031624635.1 Halogeometricum sp. S3BR5-2
AACTAAGTCTTTCCGGTGCCGTCTAACTCGCTGAGAAAGGGTGTTTCGTACTGTTGCCATGGTCCGGGTGTTACACTCTACTGAAGACTGTATCATACGAGAGACGAGAGAAGGAGAGTTAGGTATCGAGCCTCTGGAGCAACAGAACGAACAACGCACTGCCACCGCCGAGAATCCCGGTCGCAATCATCTGTTGTGCCGTCGACGGGAGAAGCGTTATCATCGGCGCACCCACGAGTAACGTGATGATGACCGGCATGACGATACTCTGCGTTCGGATGTACATCATGGATATCACTGTGAACCAGACGATGCTACCCGGTAGGACCATGCCGTAATCCATCTGGTACGTACAGATAGCCGCGTCAAGGAACTCTGTTGCGTTCCCACCGTCCGCGAAGGGATTCGACGTGAAGGTACTACAGTCAACCATTAGAACCAGTCCTCCGAGACGGGACTGTCGCCGTTCCCACCGAACCCGAGGTCTGCGGTGTTGAACGTGAATTGTCCCTCCGTGCCACCGAACCCGAACGTGTCTTCGGCGTCATCCGCGTCGAGACCGAAATCAAACCGGGGACGGCGGCGTCGGGACGACGGAGTACCGAAGCCAAAGCCGGGGTTGTTCGGTTCAGCTTGTTCGGTCACGGTCTCCGTTGAGAGTGCCGGAGTGTTCGGCGTAGCAGTCGGTGTCGAGAATCCAAAGTCCACGCCGGTATCCGTGGGTTGTGCTACGTCGGTCGGTTGTCCGATATCCACGTTCGGAATCTCGAAGGGGTCCGCCCGAACGTTCTCATCCTGCCGTGGCTGTTCTGCCGTCTGTCCGACCGGAGAGATAAGCGGCTGTCCGATGCCAGACCCGAACCCCGTACCGAGAGACGGCGTCTGTGCCACGTCGAGGGAGGGCTGTTCAGCTTGTGACTGAGCGTCTGGCGTGTCGAGGCGCGGCGGGTCACGAACACCAAAGTCGCCCTCTCGAAAGTCAACGGACGGGTCCGTTATTTCAGGCTCCGTAACCTCGGGTTGAGACACCTCAGGTTCCATCTCTCCGAGCGTACCGCCGCCCGAGAGAATGTTCTGTAGTTCATCGGAGTCTGCGCCCGTCCGTTCACGGAACCGTTCAGATGCTCTATCACGTTCCCTCTGCCGCTGTCGCCCTTCACGGAACAGTTGAGACGTGGATACCGTGAGTAGGTCACCGACCGGCCGGTCCGGGACAGCTATCTCGGGGCTTCCGAACTCGGGTGATTCACTCGGCTGTAGTTCGGGACGGTTGATACCGCCCACGTCCGGGACGCCTAACTCGGCGTCGACGACCGGACTCCCGTCAGACGGGACGTTCACCTCGGACTGTGACGTGACACCGCCGTCCTCCGGAACCTGTACCTCCGACGATGAACCGGGGGCGAACGGGGACGACGGTATCCGCTGTTCGCCTTGTGACGTTCCTGACGCCGTCGCACTCCCGGCGATACCCACGGCACCGGCACCGAGTAGGACCGCCTCACCGACCGGCGTGGGTTCCGCGAGTGCGAACGCAGTAGCGGCGGCGGCCGTCTCACCACTCCCCGTCAACGACTGTGCGCCACTGAGGATATCACTCCGAAGGCGAAGGCGTCCTTCCTGAATCCCGGTGATAACGTCCGTGGCCCTCTCGTCTTGTGACTCCGTAAGACTCCCTTCGGTCGGAGTTCCGAACGTGAAACCGGTCGGGTTCTGTGCGAACGCCGAGGCGGTCTCTGCGCCGGGTGCAGGTGCCCCGATCCGCTCCCGGTTCTGTGCCGCAAAGTCCCGGAGCGGGTTCGTCCGACTCTGCCATGACCGGAACCCTCTCACTGCACCGAGTGGGTCACTCACTACGTCAGACGCGACAGACGAGAAGAACTCACCGGGACTCTGCGATTCTGACCGCTGTCTGTCGATACTGCCCGAACTACTCGGGGACGAAGGCATAACCTGCCCGCTTGAATCCGGGGTTGGACCGCTGAAGATGGTCGGTCGGAAGGTGTCATCGTTTCCAGTCGGGTTCTCACGGTTCCGCGTGATACTCCCCACCGTGTCCCGAGTCGTCTGAATGTTCGAGTCATCCGCCGCCGTGGGATCCTCTCGGTTCCGTGTGATACTACCGACGGTGAGACGAGTCGCGGTGATATCACGCCGGTTGGCCACGTTCCGACGGCCAGACTCGGTGAACCGTACGGATAGACCGTCGTTCCCCGCCGTCACTCTGTAGTCAGACTCGGACCCACCGAACGCGTCGACAGCCCATCGCTCCAACTCCCGCGCGTCGGATATCGTACTGTCGCTGAACGCGTCGCTTCCGGTCTCTAACCCTTGGTTCGCGTCGGGGGAACCCCCGGAGTCGCTGCCCGATGACCCGGTGTCGTCCGCACCGCTCTGGTTACGGTTGGGAATCCGACGCTCTGGCTTGTCACGTTCGACACGCCGCCGGTCGTTATCATCATCGTCGTCGTCATCGTCCCTCGCGTCATCCTCCGGACGCCCGCCGCGTCCGGGTATCCGGTCGTCTCTTCCGCTGAACGCATCACCGCTTCCACCGACCCGCTGTGATGCACGCCGGTCTCTATTCGGGTCTATTGGCATTAGAAGTCACCTCCGTAACACTCGTCGGCCACACACGGTTCGTACTGCCCCTCGATGCGACTGTACGGGTACACACCGGGTTTGTTCCCCTTCCCCGAGGAAGTCCGACACTGCGGGCGGAACGTCGGAGTGTTGCCGTCTCCGTACTCTCTGCGGAATCTGTGGTAGTCGCCCCCTTTGGGGAATACCAGTACGGGGTCATCCCCGTTTGGCAAGTTCTCTCTTATGTCTGGTAGTGACATATGTCAATACAGGGCTTCGAATACCCTAAAAGTAGCGCGCGGCGGTCTCTAGCTGCTGTCTCTCGGCGTTCCGGTTAGAACGGGATGAACACTACTGCGGCCGCCACCGTGCCGATGACTGCACCGGTCACGTCCGCCATGTGAACGTCCTGTTCTAACACGCGGCTACGCCCGTCCGTCTGTTCGAGAACGTCGCTACAGCCTTCGCAGACGAACGTGGTGCCGTTCAGGTGCCGGTATTCCGTGTGACAGTCGGGACACTTCATATTCGCGTTCATCGTTCCTCACCTCCGTTCAGCTTGTCAGTCGCTTCAACCGTGTCTGACCCAGTCTCGACGAGGTAGCCGTTCTCGGTGGCCGTCTCCTCAACTATCTCGTGGCACTCCGCGAACTCGCGGCCGCTCTTCTCGGACAGACGCACCTTCAGGTCTCCTTTCTCAACGTCTCCGCCGCCGAGTGAACGGTATGCGTTCATCAAGTCGGTGCGCCAGTCGTTCGTTACCTGTTTCTTCTCAGCCGCGCCAGATTGGTTCGTGTCGGCTTTCTCGTCTTTGCCGGTGGGATTACTCGTATTCGTCTCCGTCTTCTCTGAGTGCTTGCCTCCGTCCGCCGTGACTGGGGACTGTCCCTCTTCGCGGACGGATGCGGCGGTCACGGTGATGCGCGAGTGCGACCGGAACACGAACTGCACGCGGCCGTCATACTCGCTAACCTCGGCGTCGTCTATAGCCACTTCCTCGCCCTCGAACTCAGACAGAGAGTCCCCGTCCCACTGCACTACGTCTATAGAACCGGTGTCGTCTCTGAGCACCGCTTTCGTCCCGTTGTCGCCTATAGAGTCAACAGAGACAACTTCTGCCTTGACGTTCTCATACGCCTTCCGTGACTCCGCGACGGCCGCGACTGTCCGGTACTCCCGTCCCGACTGAACTGGGTCGGACGTGTCGGTGTCCGCCTCTTCGGGGTCGACGACGAGTCCCGCTTTCTCAGCCATCCGCTTGCCCTCTTCGGTGAGAGTGACCCTCGGGACCGCGTACTTTCTCTCGTCCCATCCGCGGAGGTCGTGCGAGACGCCCGCGTAGTCGGGGTTACGTGGGTAGACGGAACCGTAGTCGAGCGTCTTGAACAACGTCGTGCTCACGTTCGAGCCTAATTCGACGCCGTTGTTGTCCGCCCACTCACGGAAGATACGGGCCACGTCATCTTTGACGATGTAATCCGATTCGTGGGTCGTGATACAGCGCTTGGCGAACTCCTTCATGGGGTCCGCGGCCCCCTCGTACATATCCAACCGCTCCATGTAGGACTCGGGAAGCGACACGTCCCCGCCGTTCTCTCTGAGCCTCTGGATACCGTCGAGTGCGAGGTTCAGTAGTGCGCTCTTCCCCGCCTCACTCGCCAGTTCCCCTTTCAGTTCCGGCTTCGGGACCTTCTGCTTCTGCATGGGGTCGTTCGGGTCCGGGTTCTCGACGAATGTGTACGGGAGTTCTATCGGGACAATCCTCTTCGCTATCGCCTGTGGGTCCCGGTCCCCGATGATTGGCGGGTCGTTCGCCGCGAACATTAGCGTCGTGTTCATCGTATCGAAGAATCCAGTCCCGCCCTTCGGTTCGATGTCCATGAGGTCCCCCCCGGTGAGGTCTTTCAGGTCCGCGGTGTTCTTCACCCGCTTCCCGTCTATCTCACCGGCTATGTTCGCCATCTTACCGTAGATGGAGTTCTTCGAGAACTGGTTTTGCGTCATCTTCTGAAGCTTGACAGCGCCGATGTTTCTCTCACCCTCACCGGACAGCATCTCGCCTACGAGGTCGTAGAAGAACGATTTCCCGTTATCAGAGTCCCCGTGTAGCATCAAGAATTTCGGCCATCCGCGTTCGTAGGCGTCCGGTACGAGTGCGTGACCGACCATTTCCAACATGGCCTTTGCGTCGGCGTCCCGTGCGGTGAGGGTGTCCATGAACTCCTCGAAGCGCCCGGTATCGGCGTCCGGGTCGTACCGCGTCGGGATGCGGTCGACGAACACGTACTTCGGTGAGTGGTCTTTCAGTTCTCCGGTGAAGAGGTTCAGAACACCATTCTTCACGCAGACGTGCGGTTCATCGAAGTGGTCGCGCCCGTTGAACTGCGCGGGGGTTAGTCGTCGAAGTTGCTTCAGTCCCTCAACAATCTCGTGCTTCATTCGGGTGTTCCATTCTTCACCGAGACCGTCCGCTATCTCCGCGAGTATCGTCGACTCCGAGCGGTTGTACGTCCCCGTCTCGTGGTCGTAGATTAGCATCTGTTCGTCTTTCTTGGCCGTCTCGTCGACTACGGGGTGGTGTTTCTCTCGGAGGATGCGGCGGGCCGTCTCCCGCGCCAGTGGTCCCTCGCCCTCTTCGAGGAGATACCGGACGTACTCCCACGTCTCCGTGTCGTTCGGGGGCTCACGTTCCGGTTCGTCCGAGTCGCGGGACGACGTGAGTTCGGGGAGATTGAACTGGTTATCTCCAATAGACCGAAGGTAGTTGTAGGCCGTTTTCCAGTCAGAACCGCTCACGTCGCCCGGAACGACCCGTTCGTCATAATCCAGTTCGT
>NZ_JAMQOQ010000015.1:0-2409 GCF_031624635.1 Halogeometricum sp. S3BR5-2
TTCAGCTCTTACCCCGTGTCGCGTAGCTACTCGGCATCTGCCCTCTCGGACAACCGATACACCAGCGGCGACCAATCGTAGTTCCTCTCGTACTATACGATCGTTCCCGTCAAGTACCTCACACCCCCAATAGATAGCAGCCGACCTGTCTCACGACGGTCTAAACCCAGCTCACGACCTCCTTTAATAGGCGAACAACCTCACCCTTGCCTGCTTCTGCACAGGCAGGATGGAGGGAACCGACATCGAGGTAGCAAGCCACCGGGTCGATATGTGCTCTTGCCGGTGACGACTCTGTTATCCCTAAGGTAGCTTTTCTGTCATCTACGGGTCCCATGGAGGGACCTCGTAGGTTCGCTAGACCACGCTTTCGCGTCAGCGTCACTCGTTGGGAATGACACTGTCAGACTTCCGTGTGCTCTTGCGCTCTTCCACGAGTTTCCGACTCGCGTGAGGAAATCTTTGGGCGCGCTCGATATCTTTTCGAGCGCGTACCGCCCCAGTCAAACTGCCCGGCTACCGGTGTCCTCCTCCCGGAGTGAGGGTCGCAGTCACTGACGGGTAGTATTTCAATGATGCCTCGGTGGCCCGCTAGCGCGGGTACCTGTGTAACGGCTCCTACCTATGCTGCACATCAGCGACCACGTCCCAGCGACAGCCTGCAGTAAAGCTCTATAGGGTCTTCGCTTCCCCTTGGGGGTCTCCAGACTCCGCACTGGAACGTACAGTTCACCGGGCCCAACGTTGGGACAGTGGCGCTCTCATTGATCCATTCATGCAAGCCGCTACTGAAGCGGCAAGGTACTACGCTACCTTAAGAGGGTCATAGTTACCCCCGCCGTTGACGGGTCCTTCGTCCTCTTGTACGAGGTGTTCAGATACCCGCACTGGGCAGGATTCAGTGACCGTACGAGTCCTTGCGGATTTGCGGTCACCTATGTTGTTACTAGACAGTTGGAGCGCCCGAGTCACTGCGACCTGCTCGGTCAAGAGCAGGCATCCCTTATCGCGAACTTACGGGACTAACTTGCCGAATTCCCTAACGTCGGTTGATCCCGACAGACCTTGGCTTTCTCCGCCAGAGTACCTGTGTCGGATCTCGGTACGAGCAGACATCTCGCCTTTTCACGGGCTCTGAGTACCACCGGCTTGCGCTATCTCGCGCTTCGCTCGCTTCGTGCCGTTACGGCTTCCACGAGTTTCCGCGATTCGACCGGGCGAAGGCCCGGTCCGGTGTTTCCCAAAGCGTCGGCTTTGAGTGATGCTGGTACTGGAATATTAACCAGTTTCCCGTTTGTCTCATTCGAGTTACGGTGAGACTTAGGATCGACTAACCCTCGGCTGATTGGCAGTGCCGAGGAACCCTTACTCGTAAGGTCGTCGGGGTTCGCACCCGACTCTCGCTGCTACTGTGACCAGGATTTTCGTTTCTGAACGGTCCATACGAACTCTCGCCCGTACTTCCACCCGTACAGAATGCCAGCCTACTGGGTCACCATAATGGTGCCGCCAGGTCTCGGTGGTGGATTTGAGCCCCGATCATTTTCGACGCCTCGAACCTCGGCCGGTAAGCTGTTACGCTTTTCTTAGAGGGTAGCTGCTTCTAAGCTCACCTCCCGGCTGTTTAGGGCTCGAGACAATCTTCGATCGCACTTAATCCACACTTGGGGACCTTAACCCGGCTCTGGGTTGTCTCCCTCACGGACCACAAGCTTACCCCGCAGTCCGGATTCCCATCGTCTACGACGTCTGCAAGTTCGGAGTTCGACAGAGTGGCCGACTCCTCTCGGAGGCGGGTCACTCAATCGGTCGCTCTACCTCGCAGACTATCTCGGATGAGGTCATGCTTCGACATGTTTCGGCTGGAACCAGCTGTTGCCAGATTCGATGGGCCTTTCACCCCTACACACGGGTCACGGGAGGGTATTGTAAGACACCAACCCTAACAGACCTCCACGTGGCTTTCGCCACGCTTCGTCTTGCCCTCGTGTAGATCATCTGGTTTCGGGTCGCATCCGCTTGACTCCCCGCGCTTGAACACGGCGGCCCTCGCAATGCTGCGGCCTTGTCGGTTTCCCTGCGCCTTCCTGGATAATCCAGTTAGACTCGCCAAGCAAATGCACTCCCTGGTTCGTTTTTCAAAACGTACGACGGAACACCGGCTTCCTCGGATTCCTACTGGTGGGTCGCCCCACGGTTGTTTTTCCGAGGACCTTGTATGCCCCGTCGCTCTATCACTGACTGATTTCAGGCCCTATTGCACCGCCCTTTTCGGGGTGCTTTTCAGCGTTCGCTCACGCTACTTGTTCGCTATCGGTCTCGAGGAGTGTTTAGTCTTCGCAGTCGATGCCTGCGACATTCACGAGGGATATCCAACCCCCGCTACTCTGGAGCAACCTCGGGTTCTCG
>NZ_JAMQOQ010000015.1:2507-4765 GCF_031624635.1 Halogeometricum sp. S3BR5-2
GCGCTTACGATACGGGGTTGTCACCCTGTATCACGCTCCATTCCAGGAGACTTCTCGTAAGGTTGAGAGCCGTTATAGGATGTCCGTACACCACATTTCCTTGCGGATTCGGTTTGGACTGTGTCGCGTTCACTCGCCGTTAGTAACGACATCTCGGATTGATTTCTGTTCCTGTTCCTACTAAGATGTTTCAATTCGGAACGTTCCCTATTGCGCGATGGCAATTGTTGAAGGGATTCCCATTCGGAGATCCTGAGTTCTTCGCTTCCATGCAGCTTCCTCAGGCTTATCGCAGCTTGGCACGTCCTTCGTCGGCTCTCGAGCCGAGCCATTCACCAGCCAGTACAGTAGCCAGTTACAGTTGTTATCGGACGTCCACGTGTCCCGTGTGAACGGGTTCAGTGGGCGTCTGGATTGCACGCGTACATACGGTCGTCATTGAACGTCCGGAGGGTGTGATATGTTCCGGAGCGTCCGTCGAACCCTTCCTATCCGCGCTCTCGCGGGATAGTGCATCAGTTCGTGGGATTTGTACGAAACCCTCGCTCCCACTTAAGGGGAGCGATTCGTTCGTATGCTGTCCCAGTATGGACCCGCTGGGATTTGAACCCAGGGCTTCCTCCTTGCAAAGGAGGTGCTCTGCCGCTGAGCTACGGGCCCGTGTTAGCCTTGGTAGTTCTAAGGTGCCCGTTCGGTTGGGTGGTGTCGAGCGGTCGAACGGAAGCGGCACGCGAATGTGCCAAAGGTGGGCTGGGCGCGTCGGCCCAGTCCCGATCGTTAGGAGGTGATCCAGCCGCAGATTCCCCTACGGCTACCTTGTTACGACTTAAGCCCCCTTGCGAAGCCCAGATTCGACCATCTTGCGATGGCCTCATCCGGACCTCACTCGGGTGCTTTGACGGGCGGTGTGTGCAAGGAGCAGGGACGTATTCACCGCACTCTTCTGAAATGCGATTACTACCGAATCCAGCTTCATGAGGGCGAGTTTCAGCCCTCAATCCGAACTACGACCGAATTTCGGAGATTAGCGTTCCCTTTCGGGGTTGCAACCCATTGTTTCGGCCATTGTAGCCCGCGTGTAGCCCAGCTCATTCGGGGCATACTGACCTACCGTTGCCCGTTCCTTCCTCCAGTTTGGCACTGGCAGTCCTCCTAATGTACCCAGCCAGTCGGAACTGCTGCTGGCAATTAAGAGTGCGGGTCTCGCTCGTTGCCTGACTTAACAGGACGCCTCACGGTACGAGCTGACGGCGGCCATGCACCTCCTCTCTACAGCTCGTGGCGAGGTCATCAACCTGACCGTCATTACTGTAGTCGGAGCTGGTGAGATGTCCGGCGTTGAGTCCAATTAAACCGCAGGCTCCTCCGGTTGTAGTGCTCCCCCGCCAATTCCTTTAAGTTTCATCCTTGCGGACGTACTTCCCAGGCGGTTCACTTCTCGGCTTCCCTACGGCACAGCACAGGCTCGTAGCCTGTGCCACACCTAGTGAACATTGTTTACGGCTAGGACTACCCGGGTATCTAATCCGGTTCGAGACCCTAGCTTTCGTCCCTCACTGTCGGATCCGTCTTCTCGAGGTGCTTTCGCCATCGGCGGTCCGTCCAGGATTACGGGATTTCACTCCTACCCCGGACGTACCCCTCGAGCCTTCCGGTCCCAAGCCGTGAAGTTTTCGCCGGACGCCCATCCGTTGAGCGGATGGATTTCCCGACGAACTTTCACGGCCAGCTACGGACGCTTTAGGCCCAATAAGATTGGCCATCACTTGAGCTGCCGGTATTACCGCGGCGGCTGGCACCGGTCTTGCCCAGCTCTTATTCGAGAACCGCCTTACGGTTCTCAAAAGCGAGGACTATATGCCCTCGCACTCGGAGTCCCCTTATCGCACTTGCGTGCAGTGTAAAGGTTTCGCGCCTGCTGCGCCCCGTAGGGCCCGGAATCTTGTCTCAGATTCCGTCTCCGGGCTCTTGCTCTCACAACCCGTACCGATTATCGGCACGGTGGGCCGTTACCCCACCGTCTACCTAATCGGCCGCAGCCGCATCCTGCAGCGCCGGAGCGTTTGATGATCTCGGCTGTTCCAGCGTGAGATCGGTATCGCGGATTAGCCTCAGTTTCCCGAGGTTGTCCGTGTCTGCAGGGTAGCTTGGCCACGTGTTACTGAGCTATCTGCTGCGAGTCTGAACTCGCGCAACTAGCATGGCTAAGTCGGACTCCGATAGCAATGGCCTCCGGCAGGATCAACCGGAATGTTCCC
>NZ_JAMQOQ010000016.1 GCF_031624635.1 Halogeometricum sp. S3BR5-2
CACGGCGGCACTCGTCCCAACCGGTCACGTCCGCCATTAGAAATCCCCTCCGAGGGTCGTCCGTCCGAGGTAGCTGTCCGTCTGACCGCGTTCGACATACCACGCGATTAGTTCCGAACCGTCTATCTCGCCCGCACGGACCGCCTCATACTCTTCGACGGACATCCGCTCGAATAGGTCAACCCTCCAGTACTTGCCGCGTTCAGTCTTGTTCGGTGCGTTCTCGTTCGTGTGTTCTCGAATTGCCATGGTGTGTTTCCATGACGCGAACAGAGCGAACTACCGACCATGCCGGTAGTCTTTTGGCGAAGCACCGCATAGGAACAAGCGTTCTAACTCAGGTTCCTTGGGGCTTCGCGCCCCGGGGCTTACCCCAACACCACTGAGTTACTTCTTCGTGGTGCGCCGCATCATGATTCTTCATAGAGCGGGGAGTGCTATAACATTTTCCCTTGGGTTAGGTACAACCTGACTTGTGTTCAGTGGGGTAGCCTAACGGCCTAATGACTAAGTAGGAGTCCCACGAACGCCGATATATGGCAGGACAGGTAGCCAACACCGTTGAAGATTACCGGGAGATGCTTCGAGAGACGGACGGCCCGCTGAACGTCCGCGAGTGGTCCCGAATAGCGGACGTGTCCGACGATACGCTTCGGAATCACATGGACGAGATAGAGGCGCATGACGCCGTCAGAAGCAAAGTGCTCTCTCGAACCCGTGTGTATTGGTGGGACGGGGAGGGAGACGAACGTGGCGCGTCTGGTGAGCTTGAACAGACTCTCACGGTCGCGCAGGGCGTGGCGGTCGTTCTCTTCCTCGGGGCGCTTCTCTTCGCACTCAGTCACTCGACGTTCGTTTCCGGCGTCGGTGTTATCGCCGTGGCGGTCGCTTCGGGGATCGTCGGTTACGAACTCGGTTCCTGATTATTCGATCCACACTGCATTTTACCGAGCACGGTGCGAGTGGTGCGGGGAGCCGGGGACCAACCCGCACCAGTGAAAACCGACAGACGGCGGCGGTCTTTTCGCGGACCGGTGCGGGTGGTGCGGGGAGATTTCGTATTTCTCTATTACTATACACTTCTCTCTGCTCTTCCTTTGTTTTGCTTTCTGTCTCCTGCGCGTATAGTTGCAAATCTCCCCGCACCACCCGCACCACCCCACAAGAAATCCCCTGCCGTACAGCGGTTTTTGCCGGTGCGGGTAGAAATCCCGAGGTCGCACCACCCGCACCACTCTCGGTATTCTGACATACTCCCCGTCCTGCGGCGTCAGTTTCGAAACACGGATTAGTTAGAACGGGGTTAAGTGAGACTCCGAACAAGCAGAATCGAGAGGTACAGAACTCCTCTCGCGGTACTTTGACATACTAACCAGACGTAACTGAGAGTATGGCACAAGAGGGCCACACCTCGATATGGGTGAGTAAGACCGCGAGGAACGGACCGTTTGAAAATGCAAAGAAGGCGGTCGCGGCGGAACTCGGCCATGAACCGACCCATGACGAGATACTGCGCGAGGTCTGCGCGGCGTATGCCGGGTGGGACAAATGAGCGTCTCGACCACGCGGTACGTCGCCGGGAAGCTACTCCGCGTCTCCGCCGTGCTCGTATTCGCGTTCTTCGCACTCGGCATGATACTCTGGACCGTCGTGCTCGGTCCCACGGCGGC
>NZ_JAMQOQ010000017.1 GCF_031624635.1 Halogeometricum sp. S3BR5-2
GACAAATGAGCGTCTCGACCACGCGGTACGTCGCCGGGAAGCTACTCCGCGTCTCCGCCGTGCTCGTATTCGCGTTCTTCGCACTCGGCATGATACTCTGGACCGTCGTGCTCGGTCCCACGGCGGCGGGAGTCACTATCACGTCGCTCTCAATCGCACTCTCCGCGTGGGCAATCGCCGTGGCACTCGTCGGGAAGCACGTCATGTACCCGTCCGAGACGGAGGCGGAGTGAATGGCGGGCGTTGAATGGCGTTCTATCGGCACCACGAAAGAGACGAAAGAAGGAGTGTTCGAGGAAGCCAAAACCGAGCTTGAATCTGAACTGGGGCGGCCTCTCACACAACCCGAAGCAGTACATGAACTGTGTGAGGCGTACCTCCGGTTGAAACGGCGTCAATCGCCTTCTGCGGACGACTGAGTACCCTTAGACTGCCGACTCATAGATTGGTTCTGAGTACTGTGTTTCCTAACCGGTTCTTCAGAAGCACCGGCCTGTATCTGAAGAGTGCAATAGACGGCCATGATTTTCGCCATGAAACCGCCATGATGATGCATTGATATACTGTGTATACTTACTCCCAAGAAATCCGATTTTGAGAGGTCCCGAGTAATATCCGAGGCGGTCGGGAAGGGACCCATTTTGCGGTGAAGCGGCCACAGATTAGGTGTAGTGACTCGGGGTATGTCGGACGTGATGCGGCTCTCCTCCTCGGACACGCCCGGATCGCTCATACGCTCCTCCACTTCTCGTCAAACTCTTCATGCAGACGCCGGCCCGAGAACTTGATGTACTTCTGCGAGGTCTCCAAGTCCGCGTGTCCCATGGCCGACTGAATAGCTGACGCCGTGAAGTCCTGTGCCGCCAGTCGCGTCCCGAACGTGTGTCGAAGGACGTGGGGAGTGACCTTCTTCGTGATACCCGTCTCGGCCGCCACGTCGCGCACACGGCGATAGAGAGTCATCCGAGACATACCGAGCGTATCCGACTCTGCGAACCACCAGCGGAGCAACTGGCGTGTTCTCTCGTCCCTCAGTGGGATACGGCGCGCGCCCTCCGCCGTCTTCGGTGTCCACACGCCGTCATCGTCCGAGCAACACCCCCGGTCACACGTCTCTTCTGGTGGGATACGTATCTCTCCGTCTTGGAAGTGTATCCAGTCGCGCGTCATGTGTGCGAGTTCCGAGGCGCGCATCCCGGTGTACGCCAGCGTGTAGATAACCAGCGAGTGTTTACTGTCGAACTCGTCGGCCGCATCGAGTAGTTCAGCCAGTTCAGTTTCCTCCAACGGTTCCCGTTCCCATGATACCATGACTGTATCTATGTATCACCGTGATACAACTAAGTCTTTCCGGTGCCGTCTAACTCGCTGAGAAAGGGTGTTTCGTACTGTTGCCATGGTCCGGGTGTTACACTCTACTGAAGACTGTATCATACGAGAGACGAGAGAAGGAGAGTTAGGTATC
>NZ_JAMQOQ010000018.1 GCF_031624635.1 Halogeometricum sp. S3BR5-2
GCCGCCGTGGGACCGAGCACGACGGTCCAGAGTATCATGCCGAGTGCGAAGAACGCGAATACGAGCACGGCGGAGACGCGGAGTAGCTTCCCGGCGACGTACCGCGTGGTCGAGACGCTCATTTGTCATACCCCACGTAAGCGGCGCAAACTTCCCGGATGACTTGGGTTTGTGTTGGGTCGCAGTCGAGTTCCTCGGCAACGGCTGCTTTGGCGTCCTCGTATATCCCATACCGAACGTCGTTTTTGACCTGCATCGAGGTTCGCGCCCGTTGCGCCGGGCTGTACTTCTCGCCCTCCAGTTCATGGCCTGTGGACATACTCTCAGTTACGTCTGGTTAGTATGTCAAAGTACCGCGGCAGGAGTTCTGTACTGCTCAATTTCGCTTGTTCGGAGTCTCACTTAACCCCGTTCTAACTAATCCGTGTTTCGCAACTGACGCCGTAGGACGTGGTGCCATTCTCGAATATATGTCAGCCTATCCGAGTGGAACAGGGTAGACCCGTTCCGGCACAAGGTACCCTGTGCCAGTAAAACCGCATGACGGCGGGGGGCTATGCGGGGGGTGGAACAGGTGGAACAGGGTATTTCCGTTCTTTCGCGTGTAGGGGACAAATTCAGAATATGTAAGTGTATTAGAGAGGTTGCGATTTACCCTGTGCCACCTGTGCCACGTCAGAAAACCACGCCGCCGTCTGTCGATTAGAGTGGAACAGGGTACCCTGTGCCGGAACGGGGTACCGACTGCTCGTTGTGAAAATGCACACACAGCATTAACAACGGGGGTATATCACGGCCCACGGCACTCCTCCGTGCTATATAGAGGCTCGGACCCTCTAAATAAACAAGCCGCCGTCTGGCGGTTTTTCAATGTAATCGTTCTGGTAAGATGGATATAAGACGTAGGCCGCACCTTGTAACGTCAAAGAAGAAGGCGCACATGGCCGTCGCTCGGCGGTCTACTTGTGAAAGTTGAAGAACAGACCGAGGTTCCCACGCGGTCTACTTTTGGACGGTGGCCCGCGTGGAAAGTTGGTCTGAGTGTCTCAACCCTCTGATTTGGGGGTTCGTCCCTCGATGGGCCAAACGCAATTGGTTATTCTACCCGATTGCCGTTAAATCCATCGGGGTACACTCTGACCCACTCGAAGCGACACGCATAGTCCACAAGCAAACACACTATGTCGAAAACGGAAACGAACGGTTCAGAGTACAACGCGGCAACTAACGGCGAAGCGGGCGAGCGGGGGAAGTACTGGCACGCGGAGTTATTCGAGCGGATGTCCGTCGAGGAGTACGAGGCGGTGCAGTCGGGCACGATAGACGGTTCGGAACTAATCGCGTGGTATGTCGAACGCGGTCAGACGGACAGCTACCTCGGACGGACGACCCTCGGAGGGGATTTCTAATGGCGGACGTGACCGGTTGGGACGAGTGCCGCCGTG
>NZ_JAMQOQ010000019.1 GCF_031624635.1 Halogeometricum sp. S3BR5-2
TCAGTACTTCACGAAGCCGGTTAGTTGAGAGGTCTGCTTGCAGAAGGTGTGTCTAATACCCGGCAAGCAGACGGTAGACTCCACGAAGACCAGCTCCTTAATTTCCTCGTCAACGCCCTTGACGAGGAAGTTTCGATCACTCTTGGCGACAACGCTCAGATAACGTTCGAAGAGATCTGCGAGGTCCTCGTCGGCGCGTGCGCCGACGGGACCTCGATCTCGACGCTCTGTGAGAACAGTACGGACTCCCCTCGTGCCAACGCCGTCCTCTATCATCTCCGGACGAAGTTCGAGCTGGACCAGCTCGAACAAGTCGGAACCACACTCCTCCAACGGGATGTTCTCGGTGTGCTTCCCAAGCAGGTGGAGGTCGTCGCTGACCTCCACCTGCGTCCCTACTACGGTGATGAAGACGACACAGAGGGACTCTACCACTCGGAAGCGAAGCGTGGAACGACCGCGTTCCACGCGTACGCGACGCTGTACGCACGCGTGAAGAACAAACGCTACACGCTGGCGGTGCGCCGTCTGGTCGACGGCGACACCGCCAGCAGCGTCCTCGCAGAGTTCTTCGGCATCCTCGACGGCCTTGACCTCAGCGTCAAGGCCGTCTACCTCGACCGCGGATTCTACGACAGCAAGTGTCTCACGCTGCTCCAGGCACACAACTACGCCTACGTGATGCCGATCGTTCGCTGGGGGAAGACGATCAAGCAGGAACTCTCGGAAGGCTGGAGTCGGGTCATCCAACACGATCTGACGGCGAAACTCGACGGTCACAGCTGGACCGTCGAGTTTCCCGTCTACCTCGATTGCACCTATCAAAATGGACGGTACGACGAACATGGCGTGGCGCGTCACGGCTACGCCGCTGACGCGCCGTTCATCGAAACGCCACGGGACGCTCGATACCACTACGCGAAACGCTTCGGTATCGAGGCAAGCTACCGGCTCTCCGAGCAAACGATTGCGACGACTACGACACAGAATCCGGCGGTACGACTGCTGTACGTTGTGGTGAGTCTGGTGTTGCAGAACGTCTGGCGGTATCTACACTGGGAGTATGTGGCGACGCCCCGCCGAGGCGGGCGTCGCCTCTGGGAATGGTCGTACAAGGAGTTCACCAACATGGTCCGACGGGCAGCGTGGACGGCCCTCGCAGTGCGTCGGGCCGTCCCCGCAAATCGGCCACCGGACGACCGGTTCGTTCGGTAACTATCGACCGAGCACGCCACTGCGGTGAGTGGCAAGGCTGTCGCGTCGGCGGCGATCCGCCGCCGACAGCGACATCTTTCTCTTGATCCTCTCCGTGACTCCCTCATCAAGTCCGGGAACGGAACCGATTCGACACAGAACTCAAGCTTCAGAGGCGGTTAGCTGAGGATGTTTCGTGAGGTACTGA
>NZ_JAMQOQ010000020.1 GCF_031624635.1 Halogeometricum sp. S3BR5-2
CGGGACGACGTGAGTTCGGGGAGATTGAACTGGTTATCTCCAATAGACCGAAGGTAGTTGTAGGCCGTTTTCCAGTCAGAACCGCTCACGTCGCCCGGAACGACCCGTTCGTCATAATCCAGTTCGTCGCACGCTATTGCGGCCATTTCAATCGGACCGCCTTTGCCACGGCCGCCAGTGTCCTTCCACCCGTCCGCGCCGACGACGTTCGCCCGTCCCGCGCAGTTCGGTCCCCACGTCGGATAGAACGGGTCAACGTTCTCGCCTGAGCCGTGCGAGTCGTTCCACCGGCCAACTATCGTCTCTTCGGCCACGTCCCGACAGTCGAGCGCGTCGAGTGCTTTGTAGGCGTCTGAGTCCCCGTCTGACTGCCGGCGTGCGGTCCGGACGGAACTCCCGCCCGTATCGTCACTGCCCGCCTCTTCCCGAACCCGGGTCACGTCGCGGTCCTTAGCGAGTATCTGGCAGAGTAGGTCTGCGTTGAGGGTCGCTATCGGCGCGTCGTTCAGAACGGTGTACCACCCGCCGTCCTCCTTCTCGCAGTTGTCGCACCAGTCCTTAGAGCATCCGTCAAGCTGCGAACCCGCGCCCACCGAATACTGGTTGGAGACACGGACCTCACCGAAGGACGCTTCCGAAACGTTCTGTGCGCCGAACTCCTCTTCAAGTCTCTCCGCCGGAAGTAGTCCCGCGCCGTCTCTCGGGACGTGAAAGACGAGACACTCGCCGTCATGCGCCGTCGAGAAGGTGAGGGTCTCGGGTAGGCGCTCGCGGGCGGACTCCAGTGCGTCGGTATCCACGCCGTCGTTGTAGTCGTCGATATCGATGAGAACCAGCGTATCGTCCTCGGCCGCGTGAACGCCGTAGTTTCCGTATCCCGGCACTTCCTCGGCGCGTTTGGACGCATCTTTGTGCCCGACCGAGCGCTTCGTCCCCGCCTTCACGCGGTGGAATACGCGCTTACTGGATAGGTCTGACTCCTGAACGCGCTTCTCGACGACACGGCGGCACTCGTCCCAACCGGTCACGTCCGCCATTAGAAATCCCCTCCGAGGGTCGTCCGTCCGAGGTAGCTGTCCGTCTGACCGCGTTCGACATACCACGCGATTAGTTCCGAACCGTCTATC
>NZ_JAMQOQ010000021.1 GCF_031624635.1 Halogeometricum sp. S3BR5-2
CTATAGTAACCGGTAGAACTTTTTACTCAGAGATAGTTGCAGTAGCTAGTGAATCATCTCGACGAGATCTCCGTCGAGGAATTGCAAGACGCTCTCGACAACGTGGACGGAAAGAAGCCGACACAACGGCTCTTAGCGGCAATCGCGTACAAGAATGGTGTCACGCAGACCGAGCTAGCCGAGTGGTACGACGTGCAGCGACGGACCATCTACAGCTGGCTCACGCGACTCGACACCGACAACTCGCTTGAGCAAGCCGCATCTGACGATAAACGAACTGGAAGAAAACGGAAACTCTCAGAATCACAGCAAGAGCAATTCGAAGAAACCGTTCACGACCCACCTGAAGAAGTCGGGATCGACGCGCCGGCGTGGACGCCGGCGCTTGCCCAAGAGTATCTCGAAGACACGTACGGCGTCCAGTATTCAATCCCGAGTTGTCGGCGGTTGCTGAAAGAAGCGGGATTGAGCTATCAAAAACCACGCCGTTCAGCTGCCGAAGCCGATGAAGACGAGCACGAAGCGTTCCACGATGAGCTCAAAAAAAGCGGCGGGAAATGGACGCCACCGTAGTCTGTATCGACCAAACCAAGAAATCCGTGCAAGTTGAGCCGCGTGCCGCGTGGTTTCCACAGGGCACGCGGCCCTCAGTCGAACTGTCTGGCCAACGCGAGTGGACGTGTCTGCTGGGCGCGATCACCGAGGACGGTGATCGTTTCTTCTCGCGATTCACCGAGTACGTCACCGCCGAACACGCGAAACATTTCATTTTAGCAGTATGCGAAGAATTCGAAGATGACTTGATCGTCGTGCTAGACGGAGCGCCGTATTTTCAGGCGTCGGCCGTCACGGACCTGGCGGCCCGTGACGACCTCGCCTTCGTCACGTTACCCTCGTATTCACCGGAGTTGAATCCGGTCGAAGAATGCTGGAGACAGCTGCAAAAGGCACTGAGCAACCGATTCTTTGACTCACTCGACGAGCTAACAACAGCGATCGACACCGCTCTCGACAAACTCTCCGTCCCTAAAGTGAGCAATTACTTCTAGTGTCTACTATAG
>NZ_JAMQOQ010000022.1 GCF_031624635.1 Halogeometricum sp. S3BR5-2
GAGTATGAGTGGAGGCGGCGAGAACGTGTTCCCAGAGGTTCGCACACTCCAGTACTTGCGTTCACGCTGGCGAGCTTAACTTCCGTGTTCGAGATGGGTACGGGTGTTACCTCGCCGCTGTGGCCGCCTTAACGCCAACTGACGGAATCGAACCGTCACTGTGGATACCAATCGTTGGTGGTTCGACACCGTATGATACGCGTGCAATCCAGTTAACGCCTGAACCCGTTCACACGGACCAGCGGACTGGTCCGATGAACAGTATGAATGTGGCATGGACTGTTAGTGCTCGTGGGCTGAACGCCTCGTTGCCTCGGCGCGTACACCCCAAGTCTATCGAACTCGTCTTCTACGAGTGTCCGTAGTGGTACTTCTTTTCCAGGTGGGTTTCGAGCTTAGATGCATTCAGCTCTTACCCCGTGTCGCGTAGCTACTCGGCATCTGCCCTCTCGGACAACCGATACACCAGCGGCGACCAATCGTAGTTCCTCTCGTACTATACGATCGTTCCCGTCAAGTACCTCACACCCC